>QHMS01000092.1 GCA_003217895.1 Verrucomicrobiota bacterium | reverse complement strand
TGTTACGCGCAGACCGTTCCGCTCGCGCTCAAAGTTGCGGCTCAGCTCGAAGAGGAAGACATCTCTGCGGAAATTGTCGATCTTCGTTCGATCAAACCGTTGGATGAAAAAGCAATTTTCGATTCGGTAACAAAGACGCACCGGGCGGTGATCGTTGAACAGGACCATCCCTTTTGCGGCGTCGGCGCGGAGGTTTGTTACCGGATTCAAAAAAACATTTTCGATGCGCTCGACGCGCCGATCATGCGCGTATCACAAGAAGATGTTCCAATGCCGTACAATGAGCGCCTTGAAAAAGCGGTGCTGCCCAACCCGGACAAACTCATCGCCGCCGTGAAACAGGTTTGTTATGCGTGAGAAAACTCATCACTCGTCACTCATCACTTCTACTTATGCCTGAAATCCAGATGCCCAAGCTGAGCGACACGATGACCGAGGGCACTCTCGTCGCGTGGAAGAAAAAGAAGGGCGATCGGGTTTCGGCCGGCGAAGTGCTCGCCGAAATCGAGACCGATAAAGCAACCATGGAATGGGAATCGCCCGAGGACGGAACGCTTTCTGAGATTTACGTCGAAGACGGCGGCAAGGTAAACGTCGGCGACAAAATCGCTTTTATCGGTGGTGAAGGCGAGGAAGCACCCAAGGAAGAAAAGGAGAAGAAGCCGGAAGCCAAGGAAGAGGAAAAAGAGAAGCCGAAGGAAGAGGAAACACAAAAGGAAGAAAAGCCAAAGGCCGAAAAGGAAAAGGAAGAAGAAAAAGCGAAGAAAGAACCTGAGATAGAGAAAAAAGCCGAACAGCAGAAGGAAAAGAAAGAGGAGCCTGTCGAGGCAGCCGCGCCAGCTGCGCCGAAGCCGGAAAAGGTCGAGGAAGCCCGCGTAAGAGCGTCGCCTGTTGCGCGTCGGGTCGCAGCTGAACTCGGCGTTGATCTTTGGAGCGTGAAAGGCACCGGCCCGGAAGGTCGTGTCACCGAAACCGACGTGCGCGCTGCTGCTAAATCAAAAACTGTGGAGGCGGGCGTGTCGCCCGCGGCAAAGCAGCCGACTCGGCTGCCACTACAGGCTAGCGAAGCCGTCCGCATCCAACTTTCCGGGATGCGCAAGATTATTGCGCAGCGACTGGTGGAAAGCCTCGGCCCGGTCCCACATTTTTATCTCACAATCGACGTTGACGCCGGCCCGCTCATGGAAGCACGTGAGGAATTAAAATCCGCCGGCGAAGGCGCGGATGCTGCGAAGATCACTGTGAACGACTTCGTCTTAAAAGCCGCGGTGCAAGCTGCGGTGAAAGTGCCGCGGGTGAACGCCTCTTTCGATGGTGACACGATCGTGCAGTTCGCCGATGTCGATCTTGGAATCGCAGTGGCGATCGAGGATGGATTGCTGACGCCGGTTATTCGCGCCGCGCAAAATAAATCACTGCGCGAAATCAGCGAACTGGCCAAGGACCTGGCGCATCGCGCGCGCAACAAGCGAATGAAGCCGGAAGAATTTCAGGGCGGCACGTTCACTGTTTCAAATCTCGGCGGCATGGGGATCGACAGTTTCTCGGCTGTCATCAATCCGCCTCAAGGTTTTATTCTCGCCGTTGGCCAAATCACGAAAGTTCCGGTGATTGATGATTGCGACCAGATCGGGGTCGGCCATCGCATGTCGCTCAGCATGAGCTGCGATCATCGCGTGATCGACGGCGCACTAGGCGCCGAGTATCTGAAAGAACTCCGGCACCTTCTGGAAAATCCGGCGCTGCTAATGGTCTGAAATGGAGAGTATCAGAGAGCAGCGCTGCCGCTTGTTGTCTCCCATATCATGAAGTCGTCTAGAGTCTGCCGGTTCTTATCGGTTACAAATTCGACAACCGTCGCGTCATCCACAAAACCGAGAAATGGCGTCTTGTCGGGAATCAAATCGAACGGATCGACCAGGTAGCTGAGAGCAGCAACGATCCACAAGAGCGCGTCACTCGGAACCTGATTGTATTCTCCGCGCTGTTGCGCGCGGATTAATCGCAACATCGTTTGGAGGTACGGCCAACATTCTTTAAACGGCTCTTTGGGAACTGCCGCAGCCTTCTTCGCTGCTTCGTTGAAGAGCGCTCGCAGATCTTCCGGATTTTTCAGGCACGCTTTCGCGTCGGTTAACGCTCTGACAAATGCTTCGCTGCGAAGGGCAGGTTTGCTGTATTGCGTATCTCTCTCAGAACCTTTGTGAGTCGGGCGCGCCTTGGTCCTGCCGCGCGATTTCGTTTTTGCCTGTTTCATGGAGACTATAAAAGCAGTTCGCGGCGCGAATGGAAGACGATTTCGGCGGACTAGAGACCGCCGCGCCTTGCACAGATCCGCAGACAGGATTGTCTGCGTCACTACGGTTTGGTCGCGAGAATGAGTGGCGAAGGCCCGGGCGCTTCCAGCTTGCGAATTTTTTTGAATCCGGCGTCTTCGAGCCAACTTTTGATTTCGTTGAAGCTGAACGTGTCACCTTTTTGGGTGTTGACCAGCATTTGTACGGCAAACATGAGCGAAGGTAACGGCGCAGTGCGTTGGTCGTTCACGAGCCACTCGGCGATGGCGATGACGCCGCCAGATTTCAGTGCGCGAAATGTTTTCTTAAGCAACTGGCGGCTTCGTTGTTCGCCCTCGCTGTGCAAAATATGGCCGAGCGTGGCGACGTCGTAGCCGCTCCCAAACTCTGCTTCCAATAAATCGCCCTCGACAAAGTCGAAATGATCGCGCACGCCAAATTTTTCGGTAATCCGTTTCGTTGTCGGGATCATTCCCGCCCAATCGACTGCGCTCGCGCGCACGCGCGGAGATTTTTGTGCGAGCGCGATTCCCCAAATGCCTGAGCCCGCCGCAAGATCGAGCACGCGAACGTCATTTTTCGTTTTCGCGATCTTCAGATGATCTCCGAGTCTTTGCGCCGCTGGATAGCTCATGGGGATGATTCTTTCCACGAGCTGACTAAAAAATTCGGTGCCTTCAGCTTCTTGATTCACCGTCACCGCTGGATGGCCTTCGCGAACGATGTCCGTCAGGCGGAGCCATCTGGAAATGAGCTGCGGCGCAATCGTCGCAAAAAATCCTGCGTGGGTGCCGAGTTTGTTGCTGACAAGAAATGCAGCGCTCTCTGGTGTGAGCGAATATTTCCCCTGGCGATCTTTTTTGAGAAGATCGAGACCGACAAGCGCATTCATCAAAATTTTTAGCGCACGCGGCGAGGCCCCGGTCTGTTTCGCCACGTCCTTCGCGGTTTTGGCGCCATTTTCCAAAGTGTCGAAAACTTTGTTGCCCACTGCGGCGCTGATGATAAGCGGCGGCGCGTAACTGAAACTGAGTTCCATTAGCCGTTCGGGGGTAACCTGTTTCTTGTGACGAGTTTTTTTTGCCATGTTTGCGCTTGGTTTTTGGTTTGTAAGATCGACAAGTACTCAGCGAGCGCGCCGCTAGCAAATTTCATGATGAAAATTTCTCCCGAGGAAAAATGGTTGTGAAGAACATCTGGCGAACGCGGGAAGAAATGGAAGCAACGGAGCGCGCTGTGCTTTCCCCGTTTGCCCAGAAATCCGGCGAATCGCGCGGACGCAAATACTCCGAGCCAAGCCACGTCTATCGTACAGAATTTCAACGCGATCGCGCGCGCATCATTCATTCGCGCGCGTTTCGAAGGATGGAATACAAGACGCAGGTTTTTTTGAATGGAGCGGGCGATCATTTGCGCACCCGCCTGACGCATTCGATCGAGGTCGCATCGATCAGCCGCACGATCGCCCGCGCATTAGGCCTTAACGAAGACCTCGCCGAAGCTATCGCGCTCGCGCACGATCTGGGGCACGCGCCTTTTGGGCACTCAGGCGAGGAGATGCTCGCCGAATGCATGCGCGAGCACGGTGGGTTCGATCACAACCGCCAGAGTTTACGCGTGGTGGAGCTTCTGGAGACTCCCTATCCGAATTTTCCGGGTTTGAATCTAACGTTCGAAGTGCGCGAAGGTTTGTGGAAACACGAGCACGCATTCAAGACCCCGGACGGGGAGACATATATTTGCACATCGCTTGAGGCGCAGGTCGCGGATCTTGCGGATGAGATCACTTATTACAGCCATGACCTCGATGATGCGGTCGATTTTGAAATCTTGAGTCCGGTGCAGTTGGAACAAAACGAGGTCTGGCGCAAAAGCCATCGCGCTGTGCTCGCGCGTTACGCTGGTGGGCTGGAACCCGCGCTGCACAAGTTAGTCATTCGCGACATCATCGACAAAGAGGTGCACGACTTGGTTGCGAACAGCGCCAAATCAATTGCTGAATCGGGCGTGCAGAGCGCAGATGACGTTCGTCGGCAACCGGCGCCGCTGATTCGTTATGGCGATGAATTAGCCGAAGCGAATCGCGCGCTGCGGAAATTTTTGTATCAGAACGTTTATTATCATCCCCGCGTATCCGAAGTGAACCGGCGCGCCTGCGAAATGTTGCGACGCGTTTTTGAAGCGTATCTTGTCGATCCTGAGCGGCTCGGCGATGGAGCGACGAGACGGATTGAAAAGGAAGGCTTGTATCGGACCGTGTGCGATTACGTCGCGGGAATGACGGACCGCTATTTGATGGAAGAATACGAGCGCATTGCCAGGCTGTAGCCGCCTCGCTGTGCGAGGCGCGAGACTGATGTGTTTAACTGGCTGGCGCTGCGCGTCTCACAGAGACGCGGCTACAGCTATGCGGCGGCGTTTCCGATTTCGTCACGCAAATATGTGATGAGAAAACGGAGGCGTTGGTTGAGCGAACGTTCTTCGAGCACGCGTTGCCGCCGCAACGGATCGTTCACAAATGTCGAAGCCATAAGGTCCGCCAGCATTTCCAAGTCGCGCAGTTCCGAAAGATATCGATCGACTTTTGCCGGAAGCTGACGGCGTTCGTGTTTCAGGTACGCGTAAAGCTCGAGCACTTTTGTGCCGAGCGCTTCGGTCTCGACTGTCGTTGCGTCGCTCGACTCGACGGCGTCGATCCTGGCAATCGGAAACGGCGTTTCCTGTTGGAAACTAGCGAAGCGCACTCGTTGCAACCCTTGCAGAATCAAATTCGATGTGCCGTCGCCACGCCCGACACATGCGCGAATCAATCCGACGGTGGCAAGATGAAAAAAATCTTCCGGCGCGTGCCACTCCGCGCAACTCGGCTTGATGAGCGTCACGCAAAACATGCGATGACGCTGAAGCGCATGTTTCAGCATATCGCGATAGCGCGGCTCGAAAATGTAAAGCGGGAGCAACGCATGCGGAAAAAGCACCGCCCCCGGCAACGGCATCACCGGCAGTTGCTTGGGCAAAGTTACGGACGAAGGCATGATGATTGCGTTCTCTGTACGATATGTGCGCCGGGGAAAGAGCAAGCGGATGGCACGTGATTCGATTCAACGTCGCGAAGCGATTCCGAGCGCGCGAAGTTGTTCGAGCGAGAGTTGCCCTTCGATGTCCGTCTCCGTGCTGACGGATGCATAAGCCAGAGCCGAGCCGGCGCGCGCAAGCAGGATGCGCGAAATTGCGCCGAGTTTGCCGATCCCCATTGCGGCAACAGGAAGATTGACATTCTTCCTTGTGACAAAGTCGAGCAGACGCGTGAATTCGATTGGCGTGTCTGTGAGCGTGGCGACCTTGAAAATGTTTGCTCCGCATGCTTTCGCAGCGCGCCCTTTAACCATCAGGACTCCCAGAGACGGTGTGGATTTGAAGTTGTGGAATGAAATGATGCGCCGCACTTTTTTATGCTTGGCTAACATGAGCAGCGAACGCAAAGCAGACGCCGAGCGCAGTTCGACATCGACATAGTCGGCGTGCGGTAAAAATCGAGTCAACAGATCGCGCCGTTGCCGTAGTGACAAATTGTTCGCGCCGCCTTCCTGTGGGTGCCGTGCGGTGATTATGAGCGGCGCGCGCAACCTCGGCAATTTGTTTTCCAATTGCTCGACAATGCCTGCAAGATGATCGAGGCGCAGCTCGAATAAATCTGGCGGCTTGCGCATTCCCAACGCGCGACTCAAGTCCGCACGCGATGCGATCACGCCGACTACGCGCGGACCATGCGTGGTCGAACTGCGCGCCGTCATTTTTTAACCACGAGCGGCGAGCACTCTCTCGACGTACTTGGCCAGAATGTCGAACTCGACATTCACCAGATCGCCTGCTTGGGCACGATCAAGATTGGTATGGCGCTTGGTGTAAGGGATGATGCATGCGACGAAACTTTTTGGAAGCACTTCAGCAACCGTGAGGCTGATTCCGTTGAGGGCGATCGACCCTTTGGGGACCACATACTGTGCGAACTCGGTCGGCAACTCGACTTCCAATCGAAAATCCGGGCCTTTCTTCTGGAAGGTAACAATGGGCGACACGCAATCGATGTGGCCTTGCACGAAATGTCCGCCCAAGAGTCCCTCGGCCGGCAAAGCGCGCTCCAGATTCACACGATCACTTTGACGCAATTTTTTGAAGTTCGTGCGTGCGATTGTCTCTTCGAGAAGATCGAAGGTAAGACGATTGCCCCGCCGCGAGGTCGATGTGAGGCAGCAACCGTTCACGGCAACGCTGTCGCCGTTCCGCGATTTTTTCGCGATTCCCGGCGCGGCAATCTGCAATTGCGTGCCCTTGTCGCTTGCTGGTACCGCAACAACCTCGCCAATCTCTTCAATCAGGCCGGTGAACATGACGATCCACTTCTTAAAAGCGAACTAACCATGAAGCGAGCATCTTTAACAAGCGAACGACTCGCCGGCAATGCGGGCTGTCACTTGCGTGTCGCGACGAGCAAGTTCGCTTCTTTGTAATTCCAGCGATAACCGAACCCAAACTCAATCGATGGAGGATTGCCTTGCGCGAAGAGCTCTTGCAGCCGGGGTTGAAAATGTTGTTTGAAGAGTTCGATCGGGCCGAGATACACGCCAAAGAGACGCAGGTGCCACTTGTTAGGGTCAAAGTAGGCAATCGGGATTCCCGAATCGTCCTGCACGATCATGTTGCTGTGATCGAGAATGAAATTGCGAATTGTGCCGAAGCCGTTCTCGAACATTAGATACGACGACGATTTCAGAAACCCGGCGCCGGTGCCGAGGCGCTGACAAAATTTCAGAAAACCCGGACTGGCTTTGATGCCGCCGTCAGAAATATCGGTGGTAAAGTAATACACTGTTTGCGAATCGCCCGAATGATTGTCGATGTAACGGAGTCGGACTCCGGGAATGCTGCCGCGCGTGCCCTCTTGAAAATTGCCGGTGCCGTTGAGCGAGCCGAACGTTACGCCAGTGATCGATTTATCGGCCCGCGCAATGAACGCGTAGAGAATCGGCAGCACGCCGTTGAGGTTCTGCTGTTGCAGATCGACTTTCATGTCTTTGGTGATGAAGTACGTCGTCTCGAGCGAGGACTTCATCGCGTTTTCCAAGTTTCCCAGCGCGCCGGCCAGATTCGCGATCCGCAATGGATCAGGCGGCGGTCCCATCGACTCCTTCCCGCAGAGGACGTACACCGAAGCTTTGGGAAAAAATTGATCGACGTAGAGAAAGTCGGGTCCGCTGAACATGTAAAATGCTACAGGGATCGGTTGCAGCGATTCCGGAAGGTACGTCTCCTGCCACGCGTGCAGTTTCTGGAGTTGTCGGAGAGTGAGCTTTGAGAATTCCTTCTCAAAAAATGCGGCATGCTCCTGCCATGCGGGATTGTGCGTGAGCGGTGCGAGCGGGGAATCTTCCGGCACTGGCATCCCGGCAAGAAATCGCGCGACATCGTTTGGCCCGACATTTGCCGGGACTGCACGAGGCGCAATCTCGGGATTTTCTTGTGCGCGCACGCTGAGCGTGCTTGCGAGACCTAGGATCGCCGATACAGCCGCACATACGCCAAGCCGCTGCCAATGCGGCGTCGCATCATTGTCGATGAGATTTGTTTTCATGCGGAGCGTTTTCCTGCGCAAAAGTAGAGGAGCAGTCCCACGAGCGCTGTCGCGAGCCCGGCCAGCGATTCAATTGTCTTCGAGCGCAGCAGATAAAACATCATCCAAAGTGTGATGGCAGCGAAGATAATCGGCGGCAGCGGATACGCCCACACCCGATAGGGCCGGGCGATTTTCGGACGCGTCGCGCGCAGCACGATCACGCCGACTACGGTGAACAACGAGCACAGCAGCAGACTAAATTGCGTGTATTGCACGACGCTCTCAAAACTGCCTGTGAGCAAGAGCAGATTGACGATGAGCAATTGGAGCACAATAGCGTTCGTGGGAATGCCATGACGGTTCTTGCGAGCAAGTAATCTCAGCAGCCAATGATCTTCGCCCATGGACATGCTGACGCGCGGCCCGATCCACGTCATTGAGCTAATGGCGGAAATCAAGCCGAGACAAATGACCGCGCCGGCAACGCGTCCGCCGTTTGCGCCAAAAATATGTTTGCCCGCGATCAACGCTATTTCGAGCTGGCTTTTCAATTCCTGGACCGGCGTGGTGGCAAGGAAAATGGCGTTGAGCAACACGTAAATGACGATCACAATGCTTGTACCGGCGATAAGTGAGCGCGGCACATTTTTTTCCGGCTGTTTGATTTCGCCTGTGATGTAAGCCGCCGCGTTCCAACCCGAGTAAGAATACATTACGTAAACCAGCGCCACCGCGAAGGGCGCCCCGAAGATCGTTATCGCATCGCCTGACGCGGGGAAAAAGCTGATCGGCTGCTTTGACTGCATAAATAATCCAGCGCCGATAAGCGCAGCGATGAGAAGTAATTTCACAAGCGTGGAAAGATTCTGAAATGCGCTGCCTACCTGGAGGCTGCCGAGATGAAAAGCGGCGACCACCCAAACAACAACAAACGAAAGTAGGACGGGCGAGCCGCTGCCAAAGACTCCAACGAAATACTTCCCAAACGCCATGGCGGCGAGCGCGACGGGCGCGGCGAAGCCCACGGTAGCAGAAACAAACCCCGCCATGAACCCGAGCGCGGGATGATAAATCTGCGACAGAAAATGATATTCGCCTCCGGAACGCGGCAGCGCGGCGCTTAGTTCGCCATAACAAAGCGCGCCGCAAAGCGCCGCGATTCCGCCGATAACCCAAAGCATCAGCAGCGGGAATCCCGCCTGAATGTCCGCCAGTTGAAAGCCGAGGCTGGTGAAGATGCCAGTGCCGATAATGTTGGCGATCACGATGGAGGAGGCGGTGGCGAAGCCGATGGTGCGTCGCGGGCGTGGCGATTGCACTGAAGGGCGCTCGGCGACGGCGGTCATAGTTGAATCGACAGTCGCACCACTTGATGCAGTTTGGCCAATCATTGATACGCAGTCCCGATTTCTGATATAACGATTCAACGATTTCGTGAGTTGTCAGAAGCTATTCCCGGCATCATTTTGAAAGCAGCATGAACCCATCGCTCTCCATCGAAACCGCCACCCAACTCGCGGTCTTTCTTGCGAATCGTCCCGGGGCGCTTGCCCGCGTGTGTGATGCGCTGGCAAAGGCGGAAATTAATATCAACGCGCTCGCAACGTCGGACACCGTCGATCACACCGTGGTGCGCATGTTGGTGAGCGATCCGACCAAGGCCCTGATGCTTTTGGGTGAAGCAGGCGTGCTCGCGCTTGAGACGGAGGTGCTCATGGTTGAAACTGCGAACCAACCCGGTGTGCTCGCCAAAATTGCCGAGCGCCTAGCGGAGGCGGGCGTGAATATCGAATATGTTTATCTCGCTGGCGGGCGGGACGTCGAAAACGGTCTAATCGTGCTGAGGCCGTCGGATATCGAAAAAGCGGAGCGGGCACTGCGCAATCTATAGCAGAGAGAGGCGGCCGCTCTTGTCGTGGCATCGGCATCTTTGCCGATTTGATTGGCTGGAAGCCAAGGCCACTTCGCCGTTGCCAATGCGGAGTCGATGCTGGATAAATGCGCGGCGCGTTTATGACTTCGGTAAAGACCTTCCTCGGCTACCCATATCCGCTGGGCGCGACGTGGATGGATAACGGCGTCAACTTCGCCATTTTTTCCGAGCACGCTACAGGTGTTGAGCTGTGCTTGTTCGACAATCTCGAGGCGACCGAAGAAAACATTCGCATTCCAGTCAGCGAACACACTGATCAGGTCTGGCACGTATTTTTGCCCGATGTGCGGCCCAGCCAGTTATACGGGTACCGCGTGTCGGGTCCGTACGACCCAGAGCGCGGCTTGCGCTTTAACAGTTCGAAACTTCTGCTCGATCCCTACGCGAAGGCCATCGCCGGCGAAGTGAGCTGGGCGGATGAAATGTTCGGTTATGTCGTCGGCGATAAAAAGCAAGATCTGGCGCAGGATTTCCGTGACGATGCGTGGGGCGTTCCGAAGTCGGTGGTGATCGATACGGCGTTTGACTGGCAGAGCGACCGGAGACCTGGCATTCCGTTGCCCGATTCTGTGATTTACGAAGTGCACGTGAAAGGATTCAGCAAACTTTGGAATGAGGTACCTGAAGAATTGCGCGGCACTTATGCGGGCCTCGGCAGCGCATCGGCCATTGATTATTTCAAAAAACTCGGGGTAACCTCGGTCGAGTTATTGCCGGTGCACGCGCACATTGATGATAAGAGTTTAATCGATCGCGGCCTGACAAATTACTGGGGCTACAACACGATTGGGTTCTTCGCGCCGCACGCGCAGTACTCCAGCAGCGGACAAATGGGCGAACAGGTCGTCGAGTTCAAATCGATGGTTCGCAGCCTGCACCTTGCAGGTATCGAAGTGATTCTCGATGTTGTATACAATCATACCGCTGAAGGAAATCATCTCGGCCCGACGCTTTGCTTCCGCGGGATCGACAACAGTTCATATTACCGGTTGCTCGCGGACAACCCGCGTTTTTACCTCGATTATACCGGCACGGGTAACACGCTCGACACGTTGCATCCGCGCACGCTGCAGATGGTGATGGACAGCCTGCGATACTGGGCGAGCGAAATGCACGTGGATGGTTTCCGATTCGATCTCGCACCCGCGCTGGCCCGCGACGGGACCGGCGTAAACAAATTCCACGCCTTTTTCAAAGTCATCCGACAGGATCCGATCTTGTCGCAGGTGAAGTTAATCGCGGAACCGTGGGACGTTGGTGACGGCGGATATCAGGTTGGTAATTTTCCGGCGCCGTTTTCGGAATGGAACGGCAAATACCGCGACACGGTTCGCAGTTTTTGGAAAGGCGACGAGGGCCGCATCGGCGAGATGGGCTACCGACTCACCGGTAGTCCCGATCTTTATCGGCACAACGGGCGACGCCCGTATGCCAGCATTAATTTCGTTACCGCGCACGATGGTTTCACTCTCAACGACTTGGTCAGGTACAATGAAAAGCACAATGAGGCGAACGGCGACGGCAACAAAGATGGCGACAGCAATAATCTCTCGTGGAATTGCGGCGTCGAAGGGCCCACCGACGAGCCGCAGATCAATGCTTTGCGCGAACGGCAACGGCGCAATTTCCTAACGACACTTTTTCTTTCGCAGGGCGTGCCGATGCTGACCGGCGGCGATGAGCGGGGCCGGACGCAGAACGGAAATAACAACGCTTATTGCCAGGACAACGAGATCAGCTGGTTCGATTGGACGCGTGATGAAAAGCAGAATCAGTTTCTGGAGTTTACCCGGCGGCTTATTCAGTTCCGCAAAGATCATCCCGTTTTTCGCCGGCCGAAATTTTTAAAAGGTCGCCGCATCCCCGGTTCCGAGATTCGGGACGTGATGTGGTTCAATCCCGGCGGTAACCTGATGAGCGAGGAAGAATGGGCATCGCCGTTTGTTCGCTGCCTCGGCATGCTGTTGAGCGGCGATACGAGCGATGTAGTCACTTTTGAAGGCGAGCCTGTCCGTGACGACACGTTTCTGCTGTTGATCAATGCTCATTACGAACCCATACCCTTTGTGCTGCCCGGCCAGGAGAATCTCGAGTGGCAATTGATTCTCGACACAACAGACCCAAACGGATTTTTGGCGGAGCCAAGAAAATTCGCATCGGGCGATGATGTCGATCTCGGAGGGCGCGCCTGCCGTTTGCTTCAACTGGTAAGCGGCACACAAGCGCAGGCGCGCGAGGAATCCTGGAAGAAACGCGCGGTCGAGTTCCCCAAAGTTAGCGCAGAAGAAGAACGCAGGGCTGTAGCTGGGACCGGTGATCCCGGCCGCACTGGCCATTGAATATTCCAGAATAGAAATTCATCCAACGCAATCTTGTCGTCAGAAACGAATTAGCTTATAGAGATACGAAGCGCGTGTTTTCATGCGCGGCCAGTTGTTTGGTCAGTGATTTGCCATGATACCGAGTTCTCTTGTGATCGTCACTGATCGCGGCAGCCTGAAAGCATATCGGGTGAATGAGACCCCAACCCGTGGACCGAGCTTGCAGTTGGTGCAGGCATTCAACATCACCGACGCGCATGGGAAACTGGTCGATAAAGTGAGCGATCAGGCGGGGCGCTTTCCGGTGAGTGGCGGCGCGGGCGCACATCATGGAGCAGCTTCAATTGCGGAACGGACCAAGCTCGAGGCAGAAACCGATCGCCGCATTCAGAAAGAGCTCGCCGATCAAATTACAAAGATTGTCTCGCAGAACGGAAAGGAAGGCTGGTCATTTGCCGCGCCGGCTGAAATTCACGGAGCGATCGTCGAGCTTTTACCACCTGCGGTGCGCGACCGGATTGTGGAACACGTGAAATCGGATTTGGTAAAAGTGGAACCGGCGAAACTCATTTCAAGGTTTCGCTCGTTGCAACAAATGTGAGCCGCCCGTGCACACAACAAGTGTCATCTCGAACGGAGTGAGGAACCTCACAGCGACCAGAGGATCACGCAATCAATCATTCGCGCGTATCGCTTCGATTGGGAGACCCCTCGCCCCGAAAGCGTTCGGGGCTCGGGATGACACCGCGTTGTTTTTTTCTCGCACGCCATTAGGCCGACGTTTAACTTTTCAATTAATTAATCATGCAACTGCCTGTTAAAATCACGTACCGGGGTCTGGAAAAATCCGACCAGATCGACAATCTCGTTTTGGAATATGCGGCGCGCCTGGAAAAATTTTGCGACCACATCAACCGTTGCGACGTGGCCATCGAGCAAACCAATCACACACATCACAAAGGAAATCCGTACCGGTGCCGCATCGATGTGACTGTAGCGCGCGGTCACGAGCTGGTCGCAGACGAAAGGCAGATGGACAACGGCACGCACCAGCCGCTCAACAAGGTGATCCACGACGCGTTCAAAACCATGGAGCGCGAGTTGCGGCGCGTGGTGGACAAGCAAAGGCGCGACGTAAAGACGCACGCCAACACGCGATCACCGAAGTAATCCGGGTAAAAGCTCCAGCGTTTGCTATTAATGCCACACGCCGTCTGTCTTTTCGAGAGACAGTGTGCCGCTGAACGTGAACCGATCGCCTTTCTTTTGCTGCTGTCCGTTTAAGATCAGTCCCGCCATCTGCGCTGCAGCTATCGAGTTAGCGTGAAAATTGCAGCCCTCAGATTGCTTGCAGCCGCCCCAGAACAGGTCGTCCCCAAATTCGATCTCGGCGGTATAGCTCACTTCATTTCTTCCCATGACGGCGGGCATGGCCCCATCGGTCTTCCGGAAAGACACCAGCTTGATAAGGCCGCCAGACTCCTCCTGAATCTGTTTTTCGAGCTTCTGGCGAGCGTCGGCCTCCGACGGTTTACTATCTGCACAGCCGACCAGCGTGAATGCGATTGCAATAGTGAACAGTGATCTAATCTTCATACGGTTTCTGGATTGTGATGCGTTCGTTACGCGTAACGAGAAGGAGCTGGGCCACCGCTGGCCGTGCCGAACTCTCAACTATCATCTCTCAACCCTCAATTTTCTCAAGATGTCCGCGCACCTCATAACGAAGCTCCACCGTGCCGCTCTTGTAGCCTTTGAGCTCCATCAAATGGAGGGCGACATCTCGGTCGAGCTTCTCGAAGAACGGTGTCCCGTCACCAATGAGGATCGGCAGAATTGAATAGCGAACTTCGTCAGCTAGCCCGAGACGAAGGCATTCGCCGGAAACCTCGCCGCCTCCAACAAACCAGATGCTATGGAACTTCGGCCGGAGACGGCCATTCACCAACTGCGCAAGACCGCCAGAGTAGAACTCAACGGTATCCCGAGTTCGCGGCAGCTCGCGGCTGGTGAGGACGAAGGTGGGTTTGTCGCCGTACGCCCACCCCAACCCTTTGACCTCAAAACTCAACGCCGTCTCATACGTTCGCGATCCCATGACGTAGCAATCGATCGTTTTGAGAACGCCTCTACGAATCGTGGGTCCAGGGTTTCCCCGCCCGCGAATTCGTCTGACGTCTCGAGCCAGTCGACACTCCCATCCTTGCGAGCGATGAAGCCGTCGAGGCTCGCCGCCATGTGAATCGTTACGCGGGAATCAGTGTTTGTAATCATGTCGCCCTGTCGTCGAGTGCCGCGGCTCGCACTCCTTTAGTCGTGGAAAACGTGGAACGAGCAACGCCTAAGTTCGCGCTTATGTTACTTTGCCCACCCCATAAAAACGACAAAAATTGCAATGGTGTCGGAGATTCCATGTGTTAGCACCGGAGCCCAAAGATTTCGGCCAGCTACTAGATAGGCGGGGCGCGTCATGACGCGCAAACGCGGCAGCGTCTGACACAGACGCCCTACAGTAGCTACGCTTCTGCGCGCCATTGAAGCGAGTTTGTCCGCAGCAAGGCGGAGCGGACCGGCTGGAAAGGTGAGGGTTCGACGATGCGTCGAGAAAACCGGCGCAAATTAAGTTTCACTTCTTATTTCATTGACGACGAATCGCGACCCCGTTTCCATTGCTGCTTCATGTTCACTGCTTTAAGTGGAAAAATCGTGCTGCGCTTTGGGAAATTCACGTGCATCACTGGCGGAACGTTAGTGCGCGGCAGTGCTGTTTACGCCCCTGCCGCGGCCAGCGCTTTCCAGACAACGGTCAACCGCGGCCTAGAGTAAACGAATGGGCGATATGGTAACTGAGGATTGATATGGCGACCGTCGATAACGGTGCCAAAGGCGCGGACACTGCTCGCAAGGGCTTGCTCGCCCGTTATCCACTGGTCTCCTTCTTCCTTTTCTCCTTTGTCTTCACTTGGGGTTATTTTTGGCTGATCTGGGCGCCCCTGGGCCTGCCCGACTCGCTGATAGCGCTCGGCGGTTTCGCGCCAGCCGTCTCAGCTTTCCTAGTGCTGGCTATTACGTCAGGGAAGCCCGGAGTACTTCGGATGTTTCGCAGCATTGTGCACTGGCGAGTCGGTGTGCAATGGTACT
>QHMS01000322.1 GCA_003217895.1 Verrucomicrobiota bacterium | reverse complement strand
CGCGCTTTTGCCGTGATCGACGTGACCTGCCGTGGCGATGATGAAATGCCGAGTGGTCATCCTGAACAAAGTGAAGGATGTCTCTTTGGGTGATTGATCGCACAACGTATGCAGACGCATTCGAGGATCCTACTGTGAGGTCCCTCGCTCCACTCTGGATGACGACGCCGTGGATGCATTTAAGCAACTTCGGAAAACGCTGCGCTAATCGCCCGAATAAGAAGCCCATCCTGGTGCGGGAAAATTGTGCGCAGATCGAGTTTGAATCGGTCGCCCGCAACGTAGCCGATGACCGGCGGATTCCACGCGCGCAGCGTTGCCGCAAAGTCGGGTAACGACGAATTTTTCGGAACGATGTCGATCGTTACGGACGGCAAATTCGACTTCGGCAGGGTACCGCCGCCGGTTTTACCTGTGCCGCGACCGCTGGTGACATGCAAACCAGGGCACCTCTCAGAGAGCTGGTCGCAAATTGCCGCCGCTCGAGCCGATAATTGGTCCTCTGAAATTTGCAGGAGCGCGAGTGTCGGGATTTCGCCTGTTCTTTGATTGAGGTGAAGATCAGCGGTCGCTTGCAGTGCAGAGAGAGAGAGTTTGTCGCACCGCAGTGCGCGAAATAGGGGTTCGCGTTTCAACGCGACAATTAATCGCTTTTTGCCGACGATTATTCCCGCTTGGGGGCCACCGAATAACTTGTCGCCGCTGAAGCAAACAAGATCGGCACCGCGTTTCAACGCTTCGACGGGAGTCGGCTCGTGGTCGGCAATTCCCAACTCTTCGGTGGGCACAACGGCTCCGCTTCCTAAATCCTCGACGAAGGGAACCCGCTTCTTTCGCGCAAGGGCGCCGATTTCCTCCGTCGAAGCTGATTCTGCAAAACCGCTCATGAAAAAATTACTTCGATGAACCTTTAGGATTATTGCCGTGTTCGGACCGATGGCCCGCGCGTAATCATTGATCGTCGTTTTGTTGGTCGCGCCGACCTCGCGCAGCTTCGCGCCAGTCGCTTCGATGATCTCGCCGATCCGGAATCCGCCACCGATCTGCACCAACTCGCCCCGAGAAATGACCACCTCGGTTTTGGTTTCGGTGAAATGTCGAACGATAAGCACCAGCGCCGCTGCACAATTGTTGACCACCGTGGCCGCTTCGGCTTTACAGAGCAGCGCGAGTGCACCCTCGACGTAACTGGCGCGCTGGCCACGTGCACCCGCTGCAATGTCGTATTCAAGATTCGAATAACCTGATCCTATTTCATTCAGCGCACAGATCGCGTAGTGTGGAAGCGCGGCGCGCCCAAAATTTGTATGAATGACGATTCCAGTACCGTTGATGATCGGCTGAAGTCTGCTGGCCCGAAGTTCATCGAGCGAGCGGCGGACAAGAACCATGATTGATTCAAATTCCGGCACGGACCGCTGTGCGCGAATTTCTGAGAGTTTGCGACGGACAAGATCGACAATAATCGGCCGCGGCAAATCACAGTGGCCCAGCGCATCTAGGATCCTTCCTACGGCCGGAATTTGCCGTCGCGCGCGCGTTCTTATGCGGTCATGCATATAAGTGGACCTCGGTGCCGGCGTGGCACGATTTTTCCGATTACCGCAGCGGAGGGAGTGCCCGCTTTTCGCAGGATGCGCAGCACTGCGTCAAGATTCGCTTCGCCAACGCAAAGAAGTAAGCCGCCACTGGTCTGCGCGTCGGTTAGAAGAACTCTGAGCGCATCATTAGTATTTTCCCAATCGGTGAGCGCTGTTGTCCCATAAAGATTTTGCCTGCTTCCTTCCGGGACACAGCCCAGCTCGATGAGACTGGCAATTTCCTCGCTGATCATCGGCACGGTAGCTGGATTGATATCGGCAGAGACGCGACTGGCACGGCACAGCGAAACCAGATGCCCGATCAATCCGTAGCCGGTGATATCGGTGGCTGCGCGGACAAGGCGACGCTCAGCAAGTTCGGCGCCTACAATGTTAATCTTCGACATCAGCGCGATTACGTTTCTGCGAAGCGCACGCGAAGCGATTCCGCGTTTGATCGCCGTGGTAGCGATACCAGTGCCGAGTGGTTTCGTTAACACAAGCAGATCGCCGGCACGCGCGTTCGCATTCGTCGTGATGTGCCGAACATCGACGATCCCCGTGACGGCGAGGCCATAAATCGGTTCCGGATTGCGAATGGAATGGCCGCCGATGATCACGCATCCTACCTCGGCTGCCTTGGCAAGGCCCCCGCGCAAAATCGACGAAATCACTCTTGGCCGAACGAGATCGGTTGGAAATCCAACAATATTTAGTGCGGTCAATGGGCGCCCGCCCATGGCAAAGATATCGGACAGGGAGTTGGCCGCAGCGATCTGGCCGTAAGAAAACGGGTCGTCCACGATCGGCGTGAAAAAATCCACTGTCTGCACAAGCGCGCGATGCCGACCTGCGCGCCGGAGCCTTGGCGAAGGCGGGTCCAGGCGATACACGCCAGCGTCGTCGAAAGTTTTCGAACTCACCAGCACGTTGCGGTCTGACAAAATGGGAAGCTGCGGCAAAACTTGTCGCAGGGCCTGTTGGCTCAATTTCGAAGCTCACCCGGCGCACGATGAAAGCGAAGTCAGTTTTCGAATTTGCTCACGCGACATCGAGA
>QHMS01000321.1 GCA_003217895.1 Verrucomicrobiota bacterium | reverse complement strand
TTTCGGACACTTAGGTGCTCGGGGCCAGCCGCCAAAGCGACACGCAAAGCGACACCGGCCAGTGTGACTGCCGCGACTACGCCAAAGGCGCGAAAGACGGGCCTTGCTCGCGCCGATGATTTCTTCGTCGTATTTCCTGTGTGAAGATAGTTGTTTTTCATTTTGGATGGTGGAGACGCATAGATTTAACGAAAAAGAGTTGAGCCACCGCTGGCGAAGACGAGGCTGAAGTTAGAATTAAACGCCGACCCTGCAATCTGTTTTTGCCTCCATGAGGCAGCTTGCCGGAAAACTCTGCAGCAGGTCAACCTTGATTCCCGGAGAAAAAATTTCCGTAAAAGACAATTTGTCATATGAAGTCGCAAGGTGTTGGTAAAACCGGCACGAACATCCCGGGCGAGATTTGTTCACCCGACGCGAACAGTGCGCGGATCTTCAGGACCGCGTGACATGAATTCGGGAAATTCTTCCGGGGGCATGGATGCCGGCGAGAATCTCGAAGCTATCGACAATGCGCGGCCCCGGGCTCGCGAAGTACGCGCTCGCATCCCACCAGCCACGGAATTGAGCGTTGCGACGTTGGGGCGCCGATTGGTTATCACCTCGAAATTTTTTTCTTGACGCCCTTAGGTCATTTTTCTTAAGAAGTGGCCCCCTCACCCCTAACCCCCTCAACCATGAAAAATGCGAATCTGCGTAGTCCCTCCGATAAGGTCGGCGGCTTGGTCTATTTTGGTCGAATGGTCGATCAAATCCGGGCTCACGCCAACGGGGAACTGCCCCGAGAGTATCAAGCGAACATTGGAAAAGGTCTCGACGAACACTGCGTAAACTTTCTCGGCGTCAACTACGATCTACTGGTCCAGTACGTAAACGAAGGTGCATCCGATGAGGCGATTTTGGAATCGTGTTTTGGCATGGGACATCGCCCGTCTGAAGCGGAAGTTTACATATGGAATGAATTCATGCTTAAACGAGGCTGGCATGATGACGCTTCCCGGACGCTAAAACAGTTGAAAAGAGAAGAAGGCTTGGTTGCCAGGTCGGAGGTTGAGACGATATTCCAACTCATCGATGCCGCTGAGGGGCGCCCACCGCATCCCAACCATTATGATGGCTCGTGTCTTGACGAAATATCTTTAGTCGTGGGTGGCCGGCGTCACTCGCCGCCGTCCTCAAATGAAACCCGTGAACTGTTCGCTCCCACGCCCGGGTACGTAACGAACGGATTACAACGCTTCATACCTAACTAGAATTAGACGGCAATCTGTCATCTGTTTCTGCCAGCATAGAGGGAAGTTTGCCGGAAAAGACGGCGGCCCGTCAACACAAATTCCTGGACGAAACCTGTCGCCAAAAAAACGAGAAAAACTATGTGTCATAGAAAAACACCAGCTTGGAAGCGCAACTACGTCCACGAAATGAGGTTGAATGAGCATGGAGAGCGTCCAGTGTGAAGTGAACTGGTGGCTGGATTGGTACGAGCGCGCGCGAAGAGTTGCTGCCGCTGGTGCGCCCTCACCAGAGTTGTTCGCCGCAGAGATTTACCCGGCACTTTGAAAACGCTGGCGCGCCAAATCGAACGCGAATTACAAGCTGGGAAATGGAAGCATTACGCGGTTTACGAGTATGAGTTGATACGCGTCTGGCCGCTAGACGAGCCTGAGCGCGAAGCAAAGATCGCTCAATTCGCGAACCAATATGGATTCCGTCTCCGGTTCTACCGGAGGGGAATGTGCGCCATCTTCGATAAATGGCCGTGACTTAAGACGAAGTTTGTAATTTTTTCCTGCCAAATCACGGGCACTACTTTCCGGTTCACAACATTCGGCACTCGTATATCACCACCCGGCCAACAATTTCCGTAAAATATTATATGTCGGAACAAATTAGCTGGCTAACCCTTCTGCTGTCACTTACATGTGCCACCTGCACGTCGGTTAGATGTATTTGCCGTCCGGACAGACCCTTCTTCTTTTCAATTGAGGAGGTATCACTAGCAGCAGACCCGCTTACCGGAGGTCCGAGGAATCGATAATTGCCTCAAGTCGTTTGCGGTTCGCGGTGAGATCAGGTACCCAGTTTCCGCCAGCGCGAGTTTGCTCTTCTTCCGCCATTGTCAACCAACGCATCGCTTCCGTGTACTGGCGCTCTATCCAAGCGATAGCACCGAGTGCGTTCTGACTCCTGACCGTCATCTCTTCACGCGCTTCCGCGTATGGATGACGCGCTGCGTCATTCAATGCTGACGTAAACTCACTACGTGCTGCCGCCAAGTCGCCGCGGTCGAACAGGATGAGACCGCGCCGGAAGTAGAGGCCCGGCAGGATCAGGTTGCCTCTGGCAATCAACGCCCGATCGAACTCAGCCCACGCCAGCGCGCGGAGATGGTCTACAAACTGACCTTCAATTGGCCCGCCATGCTGCTGGCCTTTGTTCCATTCCGCAAGCAATGCAGGCAGTCGTGGATCGCCAG
>QHMS01000320.1 GCA_003217895.1 Verrucomicrobiota bacterium | reverse complement strand
CACACGAAGAATTTTCTTTTTGGTTCGGACGTCGTGATCTCTGCGGTTTGAAAGCCTGGCCGTTGCTTCGCATCCGTTGCAGCTGTGGAATTGGAACAGCTTCCACGTCGCGGGTGATGTCGCGATTGCGACCTCGGTTTTCGAAGGTGACGTGACGAGGAATGGGAAGCAGATCCATTTTCGCGGCAAGAACCTGCTTGTCTGGAAGAAACAGGGAGACGGTTCGTGGAAAGTCTTCCGCTATATGTTCGACGAGATCCCGGCGAAGAAATGACAGCTCACTCGCCTGCGACGGCTTAGCTTCCTAACATCTTCGGTGATCCGCACGCTGCAACCGCCTACGCCAAGGCTACGGCGAGCCAAGGAAATGCGATCCCACCTCATGCCTTCGAATAAATCTCGGCGCCCGCTTCGGTAAACTCACGGGCTTTTTGTTCCATTCCTTTTTGTAACGCGTCATCTTCCGAGAGCTGATGTTCCGCTGCGTATTTGCGTACGTCTTCAGTGATTCGCATGGAACAAAAATGGGGTCCACACATGGAACAGAAGTGAGCGGTCTTCGCGCCTTCGGCGGGAAGCGTTTCGTCGTGGAACTCGCGGGCGGTTTCGGGATCGAGCGCGAGATTGAATTGGTCTTCCCAACGGAATTCGAAGCGCGCTTTGCTGATGGCGTTGTCGCGGTACTGCGCGCCGGGATGGCCTTTGGCCAGGTCAGCGGCGTGCGCGGCGATTTTGTAGGCGATGACGCCGTCCTTCACATCTTTCTTGTTCGGCAAGCCGAGATGTTCTTTCGGCGTGACGTAACAAAGCATGGCGCAGCCGTACCAGCCGATCATCGCCGCGCCGATGGCGCTGGTGATGTGATCGTAGCCGGGGGCGATGTCGGTGGTGAGCGGGCCGAGCGTGTAGAACGGCGCTTCGTCGCACCACTCCAGTTGTTTCTCCATGTTTTCCTTGATCAAGTGCATGGGGATGTGGCCGGGGCCTTCGTTCATCACCTGCACGTGTTGCGCCCACGCCCGCTTGGTGAGCTCGCCTTGTGTATAAAGTTCTGCGAATTGAGCTTCATCATTTGCGTCAGCTATTGATCCTGGTCTCAGGCCGTCGCCAATGGAAAAGCTGACGTCGTACGCGGCCATGATCTCGCAGATTTCGTCCCAATGCGTGTAGAGGAAACTTTCCTGATGATGCGCGAGGCACCACTTGGCCATGATCGAGCCGCCGCGCGAGACGATGCCCGTGGCGCGGCGCGCGGTGAGTGGAACGTAACGCAAAAGCACTCCCGCGTGCACAGTAAAATAATCGACCCCTTGCTCAGCTTGTTCGATTAACGTGTCCCGATAAATTTCCCAGGTCAGTTCCTCCGCGCGGCCACCGACTTTTTCGAGCGCCTGATAAATCGGCACTGTGCCGATGGGCACGGGCGAGTTGCGAATGATCCATTCCCGCGTGGCGTGAATATTTTTGCCGGTGCTGAGGTCCATCACCGTGTCGGCGCCCCATTTAGTCGCCCAACGCATTTTTTCGACTTCTTCCTCGATTGAAGACGCAACGGCGCTGTTACCAATGTTGGCATTGATTTTTACCAGAAAATTGCGGCCGATGATCATCGGCTCGGACTCAGGATGATTGATGTTACACGGAATTATCGCTCGCCCTCGCGCCACTTCACTACGAACAAATTCAGGAGTTATTTCGGCCCGGATGTCTGCCCCAAACGCGTTACCGGCATGCGCGAAGCCAAGTGAATTCCGTGGAAATTCGAATATCGAATATCGAATATCGAAGGAATCTTTAGTATTTCGAATTTCCGAATTGGAATTCGTTTCGGATTTTGGATTTCGGATTTCGGATTT
>QHMS01000303.1 GCA_003217895.1 Verrucomicrobiota bacterium | reverse complement strand
CCCAGAGCTCGCTCAGACGTTGCTGGGCAGAAGTAAGATTTTTGTTTACGCCCGTTTCTTCAGGTTTGGCCACGGTCTCCTCCTTCTCCGGTTTGAATGAGTTGCGACAACAAGATACAAGCACTCACAAGAGAAGCCAAGATGCTCCCCGGAATTTCCCAAACCCAAGCTGTTCAGAAACTCTTACCTGCCGTCGAGAAAAGTAACGGTGCCAGTATCCAACATGTAATAGCCGCCGATTACTTGTACGTCACCGGAATCAACTCTAGCCTTGAGAATTGGCGTCGATGAACGCAGAGCGTCCACAACGTGTTTCACGTTGGCCTTGATCGTTGTCTCCAGATCACCTTTGGGTGTTGCCTGCACCACTGGCTCGATGGCCGTGACCAGTGACTGAATATGCCCTGGTGCTTTTCTTTTTGCAGCGATGGTCTTCATTGCGGCGTCGACGGCCCCGCAACTCTGATGACCGAGTACGACAATCAGGCGGGCGCCCAAAATATCGACGCCGTACTCGATGCTTCCCAAGCCTTCATCGTTGAGCACGTTGCCTGCTAGTCGAACGATGAACAGATCTCCAAGGCCTTCATCAAAGACGATTTCGGGTGGCACACGCGAATCGGAACAACTGAGGATGATTGCAAACGGATGCTGACTCTTCGTCAGTTCTGCGCGTCGTTTGGCGGCCTGCTCGGTAGTCAAGCCGAGGGAAATCGTGCCGGCATTTTCATAGCTGTTTTTAGCCATGTACGCTCGTTCATCCACTGATTCATGCTGATGCTGCGGATTTCCCGCAGTGAAACGGCCATTGCCTTCCCTCAATCGCGAGATCGCTTCAGCCGGAGCGAGAATCGGTTGATCTGGGTGACTTGGATCAGCCGCACGGGTAAATTCGTTTGCCACAAGCAAGCCGGCCGCAACAAGGCAAAACGCGAATTGTCTCTTTCTCATGCGCCGATTTACCCGCCGAAAGAGACTGGTCAAATCAATTCGCAAATGAGATGCGAACGGCGGCCATCCCATCCGTCGGTGCCCTATTGCTTGCGATCGCGAGGGAAAGTAAACATCAATGAGCTGCCGCGAAATACCAGACAAAGGCAACGATGAGGGCAATACCAACAATCCACCAGATTGTCTTAAGTCCCATCGGTTTTGCATGGGATCCGAACTCCTGCTTCACGAAGTCGTCGTAGTTGAAGTCGTGCTCCGGTAAGTCCACACCATCGTACGTATCGGCATCTTCTCTCCAACCCGAGTTATGATCGGCACCGCATTGGGGACATGCCAGCGCACCGCGCGGAACGTCTTCTCCGCAGACTGGACACAACTCCGGTGTCCGGGGTCGGAGGCGTTTCTTATTGCTCATCACTCAGCACTTTTAAAATTCGGTATCACATTCATCGAACCCTTACAACAAAGTGCGCGATTGTTTAGGCCTCATTGCGGCAAAGTCGTGTCATTGGTTTGCCCCCGGGCGAGCCACGATCATGCCGCGGTAGGAATCCGCTACCACCCATGCGCCGGCCGTTAACGCCCAGGAATCGACGAACTCGCTCCATTGAAAAGCGGTGGGACCTGCTAACACAATCGGTATCCACACCAGCACGGTGAACAAACCGAGCTGCAATGCCGACAGCGTGGCGGCCAGCCGCGCACATACACCGACGAGCACCGCAACGCCGGCCACGATGAAGGCAATGCCAGTAACGTACGCCCACACCACGTGCCATGGCAGCCAGCCCGGCACCAGCGCGACCGTCTCTTTAAGATAAGTGAAGTGGGATATACCGAAGGGGATCAAGGCCAGGCCGTAGAAAACTCTCGCGATGCGCAGACCCGTGTCGCCAGTAGCGAAACCGAGACGCTGCCTGTCAGACTCTCCTGCCAACCAGACGAAAAGAACCCAGGCAGCCGCCGTCATCACGGCGGTGTCGCCGCAACCCCACCAGGTATCCGTAGTAGTAGGAGCGAAGAAGATGTGGGACACTCTAAAAAGCAGCAGCCAAACTAGAAAATACATGAGGAGCACACGGGCAGCGACAGCGGCGGTGCGCTGCCAAAGTAAGCCGATGCCACATAGCAGAGAGATCACGGCACAGAGATAGGCGAGCGCCTGGCGCGCGGGCAGACCTTTGGGCACGCCCGTCCATGTCGGCGTGAAACCGCCTTTGATTAGGCCCAAGATTCCGAGGCCGATCATGGTGACAGCAAAAACCACATGACCCACGCTTGCGACGCGAATGGCCCTTCCGCCGTTGGTGTTCCAGTTCAAATTCAAAAGGCGAAATTCGCCAATAGCACGCCGGTGATGAGGCCGGTAATAATACTCATCGGCACGACGTACGGTGCATCTTTAGATTTGAAAGCGCCTTTCGCGAGAAAGATCACCAATCCAAACGCAAACCCGTAAAGCATTCCAAATCCGGCGCCGCGTAACCACGAACTGACTGCGCCTAACGAAAAGGCGGTTAACAAACTGATGAGGATTCCCTTCAGAATCGCAGCTAAAAGGATTTCGACCTTGTACGGTTCGCGCGGTTCAAAGAAGATGCCGACGCCGTTGAGCCCGCCCATGAGCGCTCCAATGATTAGCACGAATAAAATGTTCATTCGGAAAAGTCGGATGTAGCACCCTTAAATCAAGGCGGGCGCATTAAATCCAAGGCAGCAACACGATGCTGGGTTGGCTCATCGATGGGTTAGATCCGATCATCCGGTTGACGCAGTCAGCGCGACCACGAGAAAGATGAAACTACTTCTTCGCATCCGTCCCCACGAATTTGTCTTCGCAAAATGTCTTCCACTCGCCGTGCTCAACCTGCCGGATCAGGGAGGTCCAGGACTTCGTTTGCGGATCGAACGTGAAGCGGTTCGTCAGTTCGCCGTTATCGAACTTAATTTCGAGCGAGAGCAATTTGTCGTCGATTGTTCCCCACCCGAGCGACGACTCCGAGCCGCCGAAATTGTCCATCCAATGGCAGACGTAACGTTTCTTCGCCGCATCGAACCCAATAAAGACATCCGCCTCATACTTCGCGGGCACAGCCACATCTCGATATTGCAGCTCGATCCATTGATGATTCAGCGTCCACTGCGCGTGCACGATATTTTCTGCTGCTGGCCGGTTTGGAAAAATGCGCGTCGCGTGCCACTCGCCAACGAACCGATCGAGAAACGGATCGTTTAATTTTGCTGACGGCGCCTGCGCAAAAATCGCTGTGGCAAGCAAACTACATATCGAAATTAATCGTTTCATCAGTCGTTATTTTTCATTTTCGGACACGCTTCTCGCACTCCGAGCCACTCATGAATTGGCCTGAAGGTATCATTAGCCTGATTTTGC
>QHMS01000302.1 GCA_003217895.1 Verrucomicrobiota bacterium | reverse complement strand
TGATAGAAAAGCGACATCTCCTCGATTTCCTCCTCGGGGTTTTCCTCTACTTCCGCGCGCTCACGCGAGATTTCCGCTTCATACACTTCCGCTTCGCTCTTTGCGGCGAGATACGCCCCCGCGCCCATCGACAACGTGGAAGCGAGCATCCCCGCGAGCCCGGAGATTAGAATGTAATGTTGCTGATTATTGGTCGCGCCAGCCACGCCCGAAACAATTCCGAATACCGCGCCCAGCCCATCGTTCGCGCCATAGATTGCGTCCGCCACCCAACTGCCTCCTCGCCCATGCCAGCGTTCGCGCTTGAGAATTTTGTCCAGAGCCGTGCGCGGGCTAGCAGGTGGTGCCATCACGCTCAGTGCTCGCGCATGCGCCTTTTCTTCGAGCGCGCTCTGGCGCAAAAACTCCTGCACATCTGCCTCGCCTGCGAACGCGCGCTCTGCCTGATCATGGAATTCGGCTTCCTGGCGTTCTTCAGTGGCTTCCATGCGGCGAATCGCGATCTCCGCGCCTGCAATCTTGTTCCACCAACGATTCAACCGGCGCGCAATGGTGTCCCTCAGAACGGGCGGCTCGGCTCCGAGGTCTCTCAGCTTCTTCTCCCAACCCTGCGCGTGCCGTTCTTCCGCTTCCGCCATGCGCAGGAGGATACCTTTGCGTTTCTCGTCTCGTTCGCGTTCGGCGAGATCGCGATAAGTTTGTGCAGTCTCGACTTCAGCCTGCCAGTTGCGCCTGACCACCTCTATCGTTCCCTGTCGATCTTTCGGATCACGAGATGGATTTTCGCTGCTCATAATACGTCAATCAGCTGGCTCCAACGCAGCGCTAATAGGCGGCTCGACTCTCGCTCTTAGTTGCTGTGCCGTGATCACAAGCGCAACTGAACCGATGATGAGCCCGGCCGCAATCAGCGTGCGCTTTGTCAAAGTTTCGCCTGCGAAAAGCGTGCCCAACAAGACTGCCACGATCGGATTGACATACGCATAGGTAGCGACTTTCGCCGGTTCACAGTGGCGCAGCAGCCAAATGTAAGCGGTGTATCCAATCACAGCTCCAATAATCACCAGATAAACAAATGAGCCGAGCGATTTCATCGAGATGGTACTGAGATAAAAGTGCCGGAGCTCGCCGGTGACAATGCCGGCGAACAAGAGCAAGATTCCTCCGCAGATCATTTGTTGAGCAGCAGTGAGAAAGGGTGAGGCCGCGTGCTTTGCGACGCGCGAATAGAGCGAGCCTGCGGACCAAACGAAAGTTGAGACGAGCAAAATCGATATTCCAATCGCAGGATTCCGGCCGCCGTCCGAGGAAAAATGCAGCGCTGGCCAGAATAAAATTCCGACTCCGACAAAACCACCTGCCAGTGCAAGCCAGATAATTTGGGTCGGCCTCGGCGCCATTCCTGTCGTCCATGCCAGGAGCACGATGTAAATTGGAACAATCGCGACAATTACCGCAGCCAATCCCGAGTCGATATATTTTTCTGAAATTGTCACGCCGCCGTTACCGGCGAGTAGCAGGCACGCGCCGATAATCAGGGACGTCCGCCAGTTCGCCCAGCTCGCTTTACCAATCCAGCCTTCGCAGCCGCTACGGCGGAGTAGGCTTCCTTGCGAGCCGGCGATCGCGTACATGATTGCGCCTGCCAAAAGGAATCGCGCGCCTGCCATTAAGAACGGTGGAATCGTTTCGATTGCGAACCGAATACCGAGGTAAGTTGAGCCCCAGATCACATACAGCGCTGCGAACGCGATGATAACGACTGTTTTTTTCCGCGCGGCCATGAAGCAATGATCATCTCGCATTCCCGAGACAGAGCAAACATGGTGGTTGATTGTAGAGGCGTTTGTGTCAAACGCCTGATCAATCGGTTCGGTGCTTGACACAAGCACCGCTACAACGCGCAAGCCGCTACACGCCGCGCCTGAAGAGCAATCGATACAGTAGCAACAAGACCATCGCGCCGACGATCGACATGATCCAGCCGGCCACGTAATTCTCACCCATAAAGAAGCGGCCGATCCAGGTGCCAACAAGCGCGCCGGCGATGCCGAGCAGAATCGTCACGATGCAGCCGCCAGGATCTTTTCCCGGCATCAACAGCTTTGCGACCGCGCCAATGACAAGACCAACAAGAATAATCCAAATAATTGAGTGAGCGCCGAAGTCCATGGTGAAACTGATTTGTATCGAGTTGATTCGCGCTGCGCAAGGAAATTGGTTTGAGTGAACCAGATACCTTACGAGTGACCCTGTAGCCACGCGCCTGTGGCGCGTCCTTCAAGAGTAAGTTCGCGAGAGACGGCCCACAGGGCCGTGGCTACAACTGAATCACCTGCGCAGAGTGGATGTCTTCGCTTGCGCGAATCTCGCTCAGCAATTCTTCGTCGGGCGCGGTGTCGAGATTCAAGACCGTGAGCGCCGTGCCGCCGGCTTGATTTCGGCTCAACGACATCGTGGCGATGTTCACACCGTGATCGCCGAGCAACGTGCCCATGTGGCCGACCATCCCGGGGCGATCAGTATTTTCCAACACGAGCACAACGCCATGTGGACGAGCTTCCACCGGGCGGCTGTTGATGCTGACAATTCGCGGGGTCGCGCCGAAGAATGCGCCACCGACTGAAACAGTTTTTCCCTCCCCTACTGCCGACAATTCGAGCATATCGGTGTAATCACCCGGCGCGCTCAGACGCGATTCGCTGACTTTTAAACCGAGAGTCTCTGCAAACGCAGGAGCGTTCACTTCGTTGACTTCGCTGCCGCCGGCGAGTTGCAGGAATCCTTTCAGCGCTGCGCGCGTAATCGCGGTCG
>QHMS01000301.1 GCA_003217895.1 Verrucomicrobiota bacterium | reverse complement strand
AATTGTTCCCGCGGCGCAATTTGGAAATAAAGCGACAACAAAACCGTGAAGATCGACAACTTCTTCGCCGAGCTGAAGCGGCGCAATGTTTACAAGGTGGCGGTCGCCTACATTGTCGCCGGCTGGGCGCTCTCTCAGGGAATCGCGCAGGTTTTTCCAGTCTTCGACATTCCGAACTGGATCATTCGATTGATTGTTCTGCTCGTTATTCTCGGTCTGCCAATCGCGCTTGTTTTGGCCTGGATGTTCGAGATCACCCCGCACGGAATTAAGCGCACCGAAATCGCAGATGCGATGCCGGCAGCAGCACGAAAGAAAAAGCACGCCTGGATTTACGTGGTAATTATCGGCGGTCTTGTATCGATCGGATTATTTTTTCTCGGACGTTATAGCGCGATAACACCAACTTCGGGTCTCTCTGCAAAATCGATCGCGGTGCTGCCATTCGACAACCTCAGTCGCGATCCCGATAACGCTTACTTTTGCGAAGGTGTGCAGGATGAAATCCTGACGCGATTGGCCAAGGTCGCCGATTTGAAAGTAATTTCGCGCACATCGACGCAACACTTCAAAAGTACGCCGGACAATCTTCCCCAAATCGCGAAGCAGCTTGGTGTCACGAACATTCTCGAAGGCAGTGTGCAGAAAGCGAGCGATCAGGTCCGCGTCAACGTGCAGCTCATCAACGCGCTGACCGACGCGCATCTCTGGGCCGACACCTACGATCGCAAACTGACGGACATCTTCGCGGTCGAAAGCGATATTGCGAAAACCATCGCTGAAACGCTGCAAGCAAAGCTCACCGGCTCTGAGAAAAGCTTGATCACGAAAACGCCAACCGTGAATCCAGAAGCTTACGAGCTCTATCTCAAGGGCAGATTTTTTTGGAACAAGCGGACGGGCGCGGACTTGCTCAAGTCGATCGATTATTTCAAACAGGCGATCGAAAAGGACCAGAAGTATGCGCTAGCGTATGCCGGCTTGGCCGATGCCTATGTGCTTCTGCCACCCTACGGTGCTGCGTCTCCATCAGAATCGTTTCCCCAGGCCGAGGCAGCGGCCAGGAAGGCGCTCGAACTGGACGACACGCTAGCCGAAGCGCACACATCGCTTGGGCAAGTCCTGTTGTTTTATGATTTGGATTTTGCGGGCTCAACCATGGAATTCGAACGTGCTCTCTCGTTAGATCCGAATTATGCCACGGCGCACCACTGGTATGGAGGTGGGGGGCCGCTGCTGGCTCTCGGCCAATTCGATCGGGCGATTAAGGAGGGAAAGCGCGCGGTCGAGCTCGATCCGCTCTCGTTGATTAACAATGCGGATCTCGGCTGGCTCTATTTCAATGCGCGTCGCTACAACGAAGCAGAGGCGCAGGCGCGCAAGACTTTGGAAATGGATTCCCACTTTTATCTGGCGCACTACTATCTCGGCGAGGTCCTTCAACTTAAAGGACAGCTCACTGAGGCGATTGCTGAATACAAGAAAGCCGCCGAATTAGATGACGATCCATTCGTCCTCGGGCTACTGGCGCAAGCGTACGCGAAACTCGGTCAACGCGACGAAGCGCTCAAGATGCTCGGCCAACTGCAGGAACTGGCCACGCGACGATACGTAACCGGCTACAGCTTCGCTCTCGTACACATAGCGCTTGGCGAAAAAGACAAAGCAATCGACTGGCTTGAGCGCGCCTACCGCGATCGCGCCGGTCCCGACATCGCGCTTATCAAAGTAGATCCCTTCCTTGACCCACTCCGCGGCCATCCGCGGTTTGAAGCCTTGGTTCAAAAGATTTTCGGCCCGAAGAAATGAAGATCGCTCATAATAATAGGGCTGCCGATCGCGCTCGTTCTCGCGTGGACGCTCGAGATAACGCCGGAAGGAATCAAACGCACCGAAACCGCGGACGCGATGCCGGCGGCAACCCGAAAGAAAAAACACGCCTGGATTTATGTCGTTGTCATTGGCGCTGCTATCTCAATCGGATTGTTCTTTCTCGGCCGCTACAGCGCTCCGCTTACTGCCAGTCTGGCTCGTACTACAAATAAATCGATCGCCGTTCTGCCTTTTAGCGACTTGTCGCCTAACCGTGATCAGGAGTCGTTTGCCGACGGTATGGCGGAGGAAATTCTCAATGCGCTCGCACATATTAAGGATTTGAAGGTCGTGGGCCGCGCGTCCTCATTTTTTTACAAAGGGAAAAACGTCAGTTTGAAGCAAATCGGTTCCGAGCTCGGTGTCGCCAACATTCTCGAAGGTTCGGTGCGCAAACAGGGCGAGCAGGTCCGTATTACCTCGGCGTTGACTCGCGCGGCAGACGGTTTGCAGCTCTGGTCGAAGACTTACAACGGAACACTCGCCAACATTTTTGATCTTCAGGAATCGTTCGCACGCGACATCGCTGGCGAGCTTAACGTGGTGCTGGCCGATCCGTCCGAAGCGCGTCTTGTCGATAAGCCGACTGACAATCCGCAGGCCTACGCGCTGTTTATCGAAGCACAAACTCTCGTTAGCTGGCGCATCGGCGACAGTCTGCCGCGCGCAATTGCTTTACTTGAAGAGGCGACAAGGCTCGATCCAAACTTTGCGCGTGCGTGGGCGAAACTCGCGGTCGCGCTCGCGGTCGAACCGCAGTATGCAGCGGCAGATTGGCAAACAAACTGGGCCGCGGCGGAACCAGCCGCCCGGCGCGCAATTGCTCTCGACCCGAAAAGTGCGGAAGCCTATGCGGCGCTCGGCTACATTGATTTTTCCCGACGCCGCTACGTAGAAATGGTCGAACCTGCGCAACGCGCGATCGCCATTGACCCCAACAATGTCACCGCCAATTTCTGGCTCGCAAATCAACTGGCAGCGACGGGCCGGACGACCGAAGCGGAAGCGGTCAATGATCGCGCACTCAAGAGCGATCCGGGTAATGCGCTGCTGCTCTTTTACAAAGCAGGTATGCGGATCCGAGCTGGGGACATCGAGGCGGCAGCGAAACTCGCGCAACGAGTCGACACAATGGGCAGTCCGCTGGCCGGGGCAATTCTCTTCGCGATCGCCGCGAGGCAAGGCAATCACAGTCGCGGAGCAGAGGAATTTGCGCGCGGCTTTGGTGCATTCCGAACTGGATTAAGCAAGGAAGATTTAGCTGCAATCTATCGAGGCATTTACACAGACGAGCCAGCGAGACAAACTGCTCTCGCGGTTCTCGCGCGGCATCCGAGTGATGAATTCGCCGGCACGTTTCTGATCCTGCTTGGCGAACCCGAGCAGTCATTGGCCTGGTTCGAGCGAAGCGGCACCGGTTTGTCGGACGGATACTTAAACTGGCTTTGGTGGCCACACGCCTACGCGCGCAGGGTACGCCAACACTCGGCATTTCAGAGTTTCGCGAAGCGAATCGGCCTGGTTGATTACTGGAAGCAGAATCGTTGGCCCGACACCTGTCAGCCCGCGCCGGAACGCGGCCCGGACGCTTTCACCTGCAAATGAATTTTCACCAGCCGGAAAGAAATCAAAAATGAGGGGAAGTAAATTTCTGTGCGTTGCCATGGGTGCAATGTTCGCTGCTGCGGCAGCGTGTGCCGACGAAATCACAGTAGTGAGTAATGTCCGTGGACCTGAAGGTCCATTGTACGTTGACGGCAATCTGTACTACGTTGGCTGGGTCTCGAATACGTTGTCGAAGTGGGATGGCAAAACGACCACCGTGTTGAATAACACTCCGGGTTGCGGCCATAACGGGTTGGCGCTCACGAAAAAGAGGACATTCCTCCTCGCATGCACGAACGACCCTGGCGCAATCCTCGAACTCGATATGACAGGAAAGCAACTGCGACGATGGGATGTTGAGAGCAACGGCAAGAAGTTCGACGGCGGCATAAATGATATTGTGGTGACTGCCAGCGGCGGTGCTTAT
>QHMS01000101.1 GCA_003217895.1 Verrucomicrobiota bacterium | reverse complement strand
GCTGAGCACGCTGCCGCCATTCGGTTGGCGCCGAAGTCCGGCCGGAATCATTACGAGTTCGCGATGTTCCTTTTCCGAGATGGCAAGCTCGATCAGGCCATTCCAGAATTTGAGGCGGCGTTAAAATACAACCCGAACAACCCTGAAGGGCATTATCATCTCGGCAGAGCGCTCTATCAGAAAGGCGATTTTGAAGGCACGAAACGACATTATGAGGAAACTGCGCGTCTCGATCCCAAGGCACCAGTGCACAGCGGTCTTGGCGCAGTCTATTTCCGCCTTGGACAAACTTCAGAGGCGATTGCTCAGTTCAAGGAAGCGCTGCGTTTAAACCCTGATGATGCAGAGGCAGCGGAAAACCTTCGCTTCGCCCTCAGCGCGCAGGGCGATTCGAGGTCCCGCTGAAACTCGATATAGCACCCGAAACAGCGGAGCGGCGCAACCGAATCGAAACTGGGTTTGCGGCTACACGGCGATCACAAAAAATACCGAACTCTCCGAACTCCTCAGGAAACGATAGTTTGTGTTTAGCGCTAAAAGCGCAGCGTTAAATGCGACCCTAGAGCAACTTACGAGAATCGCGTGGAAGCCAGTAAGACAAGCGCGCAAACATGAATCCTGACGAACGCAGCACATGAGGCGGCCAGCCATTGGCTAAATCGCGCTTTCAGCGCTTACTTTCGCGCCAATCAAATCCCTTGTGCGATACCCAGGCGACCTCAGCGCTGCACACTTACAGATGATGGGGCTGGAGTCCTCCCCGACAATTCTCCGCGCTTGGAATCGCGGCTAGCGGCCTCTGAAGCTAACTGAAGGCTCGTTGCCCAGGGCCTGCCGCACCGTTCCGCCGCGGGTCTGGTTGATCTGACGCCGATCATATTCGGACAGCGGACTTTGGGTTAGCGTCCCGACCGGGCTAATCTTCACCTTCTGTGGGATCCGGGACCCTGTTACCCAAACGTACGCGTATCGCTCGCCCCTATTTTGCGTCACTTGCACCTGGTTATTTTGTGACCCCGCGAACACACTGGTCGCCACGGTCGACGCCAGTAACAACACCACCGCCGACTTCATCACGTCTGATATTTTCATAATTTGAAGACCTCTCGTTTTGAACTTTCATTTTATTTAACCCTAAACACAAGGGCGAGTTTCAAAGAAGACCATTCCGTGCACGAATTAACGCGACGGGGGATTTACAGGGCGTGGCTACAATCGGCAACTGCGGAACTCATTTATCGCCTGCCGCGCCAGAGATCACGGCGGCGACCTTTGGCGGGTAATCCGGGAACCATCTTCCATTTCGAACTAAATTTGACGAATTCTATTGTGCGCTGAAGCTTCTGGCGCTCGTCTCGTTTTCATGAAACGCTGTCTGCCTTTTATCATTGTTGGTGCGGCCGCATTCACCGCGATCGGCAACGGCACGCTGCTCAGCCAGACAATGCAGCCGCATCGCCTGACGATTTCCGCAGATGCAGCGGTGTCATCTAGATCTCCGAGTGAATCCGTTCACGTTCGTGGGAATCCAAACGCTCCGGTTACGTTAGAAGAATTCGGCGACTTCGAGTGCCCATCCTGTAAGAATCTCGCCACGTTTCTCGATGACTTGATAAAAGAGTATCATCCACGCGTTCGGTTGAGCTTTCGCAATTTTCCACTCGCGATGCATCAACACGCACGCGACGCCGCTCTGGCCGCCGAAGCGGCTGGTCTGCAAGGCCGCTACTGGAAGATGCACGACACACTGTACCGGGAACAGCCCGTTTGGAGTAGCTCTAATGATGCGCGGACGCTGTTTATTTCCTACGCGGAAACTCTCGGACTCGATCTCCAGCAGTTTAAAAGAGACATGGAAAGCGAAAAGGTCAGAGCGCGCATTGAGTCCGATCAAGCGCGCGCCAAGTCGCTGGGAGTTCAAACCGCTCCATCGCTCTTCGTCGATAAACGCGAAATGGGTGCGAACGACCGGAACCCCGAGGGAGTGCGCAGGCTGGTCGATGCAGCGGTGAAAGCAAAGAGCTCCACATCGGAGAAGAAATGACCGTATCGCGATTTCGCATGACTCTTTATATGATTACAAACCTGTCTGGCTCCATGGGGCTCGACATGTAGGCGCCTAGGAAACTATTCGGGGACATGCGTTGTAGCCGAGGGCGGTTATGCCGGGAATCTGGGATATGGCCGCTCGCGTATCGACGATTTTGTCCGCGACAACCAAATCTTTTCCCAAGTGCTTTGCCTCAATTCTCGGGTCGCAAGTTATGGCTCCGCTAGATTCACCACAAGCTAAGTCATCCATACGCCGCCAGGTTTTGGGCGTTTGTTTTTTCCTGGTCGTCATTACCTGGCTGGTGTTTGGCCAAACCGTCCGTTACGACTTCGTCAACTACGATGATAACGAGTACGTTTATGCAAACCCGGCGATCACAAGCGGATTGACGCCGCAGGGCATAACCTATGCATTTAGTGGCAGGCACGGCCGAAATTGGCATCCGCTGACAACTCTATCGCACATGCTGGACTGCCAGCTGTGGGGCGTCCGCGCTGGCGGTCATCACTTAACGAATCTTGTCCTCCACACCATCGCCGTCGTCTTGTTATTTTTGGTATTAAAACAAATGACCGGCGCGATCTGGCAGAGCACATTCGTCGCCACACTTTTCGCGATCCACCCGCTTCGAGTCGAATCAGTTGCCTGGATTTCCGAGCGCAAAGATGTGTTGAGCGCCATTTTCTTCGTGCTCACGCTTGGCGCTTACTTCCACTATGCAAGGTCTCCATCTCTCGGCCGCTATGTGACGATGTCGATCATGTTCGCGCTCGGTCTCCTGTCCAAGTCGATGCTAGTGACGGTCCCTTTCATCCTATTGTTGCTCGATTATTGGCCTCTCGAGCGTTGTGGCGGGCGGTCATCAATCAAGCGATTGTTTCTTGAAAAGATTCCGCTGTTAGCTCTCTCGGCTGCTGGAGGGTTTGTCACGCTTTGGGTGCAGCAATCGAGCGTGGCACGCACCGAGCAATTGCCTCTGATTTGGCGAATCGGTAATGGGCTTGTCTCGTGCGTGATTTACGTGAAGCAAATGATTTGGCCTGTGGGGCTGGCAGTTTTTTATCCTCACCCCGGAGATCAACTGCCGGTTTGGGAAGTTGGTCTGGCTATTGTGCTGCTCGGATTGGTGAGCGCAGGAGTGATCGCACTGCGGCATAAACAGCCCTACCTCGTCACAGGTTGGTTTTGGTACCTCACGATGCTGGTGCCGGTAATTGGATTGATTCAGGTAGGGTCACAGGCACACGCCGATCGATACACATATTTGCCCCAGATCGGTCTTTATTTGTTGCTAGCGTGGGCAATTACGGATGCCTTAACTTCGCCGCTTCAGCGCAGTATTCTGGCCGCGACGGCTTCCGTCGCCATTATTGCATTGGCCTGGTGCGCTCACATCCAGGCTTCCTACTGGCGCAATGGTGAGTCTCTTTGGGGGCACGCCCTCGCCGTAACCTCATGGAATTTTATGGCGCATGATGGGCTTGGAGAATGCCTGGCTAACCGCGGCCATTTGGACGAAGCAATCGATCAATTTCAGATGGCGTTGAACATAGCTCCCGGTTATCGCGAAATAGAGACCAACCTCATGCTTGCTCTGACCAAGAAGGGACGCACGGACGAAGCGATCACCCATTTACAAGCGCTTCTCAAAGAAGATCCCAATGACGCCCAGCTACATTACAACTTGGGAAACGCGCTGCGGAAAAAAGGTGATTCGCGGGGTGCTATCGCAGCGTACGAAAAAGCATTATCGATTCAGGGACGCTATCCCGCTGCACACTATAACCTGGGAATTGCGCTCGATCAGGATGGCCAGATAGAGGAAGCCATCGCTCACTACCAGGAAGCCGTAAAAGAGCAGCCCAACTACCCAGAGGTCTATTACTCACTGGGGAACGACTTGCTGCGCAAAGACCGCGTCGAGGACGCCATTGCGGCCTACGAACAATCGCTGAAAAGCCGCTCAAGGTATCCGGAAGTAGAGAACAACATCGGTCTCGCGTTGGTGCAAAAGGGCCGCCCGAGCGAAGCCATTGCGCATTGGCAAAACGCACTGGCCATCCAACCGGATTCGGTTGATCCTTTGACCAATCTTGCCTGGGTACTGGCAACGTTTCCCGAGAGCTGGATCCGGAACAAGAAGCAGGCGTTGATGTTAGCTGAACGTGCGAATCAATTATCCGGCGACAACAGCCCCATGATCTTACGGACGTTAGCCGCAGCGTACGCGGAGAATGGTCGATTTACCGAAGCGAGAGGAACCGCCGAAAGAGGACTCCAACTGGCTAACGCACAGGAGAATCCCGAGCTCGCCAGTATTCTTGAACGTGATCTCACTCGTTATCGAATTAACACGCCGCTTCGCACCGCCACCAAGCCGGGGCCAGGACCCTGAACAAAAGGAGACGAAAAACACGAAGTGTTTGCGGAAAAGAGATTTTCTTCTCTTCGCTCCCTCCTGTTTGATTCGCGCCCTGGCAAGACAAAAAACGAAAGAGAAAATTGAGCGACGCGCCCTACCAGCGCTTTCTTGCCGCGCCTTTGTTCCCTTCGCTGCCTTTTGTTAAATGGGATGCGGGGCCTGCGTACAGCAAAAGAGGCAGCCCCGAATCGGGACTGCCTCTTTGTGAAACTGCGCTCTGCGATGCTTAGAACTTCTTGATCGCCCTCAGGTACCAGAACCGCCCGATGTTATCATAGAGACCGCCGGGGTAGCCAATGGAGTTACTAAACTCAATTCCTTGCGCGTATGGGGGCGATTGATCGAAGATGTCCTGCACACCCACTGTGAGCGTGGTGTTGTTGAGGATATTCTTCCAGCAAGGCATCACATAAGGAACGGGCGGCGTTTCCTTCTCCTTGCCTGCCACTTCCTTGCCGCCCTTGGAATACCCAGCCACCGGCGCCGCTTCCACCGGAGGCGTGAAGATCAGGGTGTAGGAGAGCTGCGCATCTATATAGTTAGTAGGATGCACATAGTGTTCCTTAGTGAAACCATCCAACCTGAAGGCGAACTCCTGTTCATGATATCCATCCAGGAAATGCCAAGTCCAGTTCATGTCCCAGTTGTGCCAGGTCCAGTCGATGGTCGTGTCCCCTCTCCATTTCAGCCAGGCTTGGGGATTGGTTGCGTCTCCGAAAAAGCTGCCAATATACCACTCGGAACTGGAGCTGCCGGCTACTTGGTACGGCCTTTGCTGGGGGTAGTTGACCACGAACTCGTTCAGATAAGTCCACCGGCTTAAGAGCGAGAATGTGCCGTAGCCCGTTTCGATCTGATATTGAAGACCGAGGTCAATACCGTTCGCCCGGACACGTCCGCCGTTAATATAAGGGGTTGAGACGCCGGCGATGTTGCCTTGTTGGTCAAACAGCACCTTCGGTGGCTGATTAAGCGCCGGCTTGTTAGGCGCTATGATAGCCAGGCTCAACGGATAACCGGCCGCGTTGTACTGATCAAGGATTGAGGTAGGAGCGAAGAACATCGCAACCCCAGTGCGCTCGACATCCCATAAATCCGCCGTCAACGTCAAAGTGCCCCACTTGGACGGAATCCACTTGGGCGTATAAACGAGGCCTGCAGTCCAGGTACGATCATGTTCCGGGTGGAGTTGTTTGTTCGGAAGCTGCTCGACGGTTTCTTCCGGATTGGTTACGTCCACGGCTGGGTTGCCAGGGCTCCCGCAAGGACCAAACACCGCCACGGGAGCACATGTAGTACCCCCGATTGGCGCCAGAAGGAATCTTTTAGGTCCGTACAACTGCACCATCGACGGCTCAAGGAAGCCTTCGCCCCAGGTGCTGCGAATAGTCAGGCTCTCGTCAAAGGGCTGCCACCGAAGCCCGACCTTGGGCACCGCTGCGTTGGTGTCGTTGTTCAGCCACTCGTCGTAGCGGACACCGGCCGAAAATTCCAGCGAGTAAAACCCGGGTATGTTCCATTTCGGGCTGAAAACCGGAATGAGCGTTTCCGCATAAATCCCCCACGATTTGCGCCCGGCCGCAATGTTCGGTATATCGTTCTCGAGGCGGGTCTGGTCATCCACTGCTATGTTGTAGCTTTCACGGTTAAACGAGCCGCCAAAAGCCAGGCCCACGCCGCCTGCCGGCAAATCAAACAGGTCGGTGGTGTAAATGTTCATGTCCAGCGTTGCAAGCTTGGACACGCCGGTGGTTTTGGCCCTCTGCTCCGCAAACTGAAGCAGCGGAAGATTGCTCGGGATCACCACGTGCTGTCCATCCCCAAACGGATTGTACGGAATCGTCTGCCCGATATACTCACTCGATGCGGGATTAAACAGCGGGTCGTTCCCGTTCAAAATCCGGTTGACCCGCCCACCATCACTAACTATGGACAGCGAATATTGCGTGATCTGGCTGTACATGAACGCTCCATCGTAGCCCCAGGTTCCGTTAAACAGCTTGTCGCCTTTTACACCGACCGTGAAACGCTCGGCGACGTTTTCGTTGTCGAATTTGCGGTTGCCAAAATCGAATAAGCGCGCCCGAGTGCCGCCTGTGATGATCTGCTCAAACGGGTTGAACGGGTTAAAGGCACCGAGAGGCTCCCCAACTTGCGCAGGGGTGAAGCCGCCAAAGGGCGGTACCTCCACACCGTTTACAATCGGGAAGGGATGATTGGGCGGGATGAAGCGCGTCGGGGAACCAGGCGTGATGAAATTGCCCGTAGCGTCTGGCGCAAGTTCGTCGTGCGTTTTGGCTTCCACATAATAGAAATCGCCGAAAAGCCGCAACTGATCGTCGCAGATTTTGTGCTCGAAAGCCGTATACCCGCCCCAGCGCTCCTGTCGCGGATACGAGCTGGAATACAGGTTGAAGTTAAAACCAGGAAGAACGCCGCCAAAGGACCTGGGACGACCAGCGCTGTAGATATAATTGCTCGCCGGTGTTAATCCGTTGGAATTGTCCGGCGCCGTGCCGAAGAAGGTCATTCTCGTTAGCAGCCCAGGAGGTAGGTTCGGCGCTGGCTCGGGGTTGCCATTCACATCAAACGGATGCAAGACGGCCGCAGTTTGCAACTGAAGGTTCCACGGCACCGCGTTCGAGCTCAGGAACGGCGGGTTAAGCGAGTTCTGCCGGTCATGGTTGAACATGTCGTGATGCTTGTAATAGAAGATGTCGCCAGTGATACTGGTTGTGTCGTTGCCCACTCCAAAGAGAATGTCGCCTCTGTACTCGGCGTCGTCTGATCCGTTTCCGGTTGCGTTCCCAGTAGCCGAGTCGCCATACTGGATCGTCACCTGTGCGCCGCGATAATCTTTATACATATTAAGGTTCACCACGCCCGCAACCGCGTCCGCGCCGTAAGTGGTGGAAGCGCCATCTTTCAGAATGTCGATGCTCTGGACCGCGGTGATCGGAAGCGAAGTTAGATCAACGAAAGCATACCCGGAGTTGGCCGATCCGGGGAACGGTGCAACGCGGCGACGATCGACTAGCACCAATGTGGCGCCAGGATCCAAGCCGTGCAGCGCGATCGCGGCAGTACCGGTTGGACCAGACTGGCCTGTTCCGTTATTATTAACCGGAATATTGGAGCCATTCATTACCACCTGCCGCTGGAGCAGCTGTTCTGTGGTGGTGCCCGAGCCTGATTTGTTAATCAGGTCGCGGTTGATACTGAACACCGGGTTCGGACCGACCTCTTCCGCGGTCGGAATCAACGACCCGGTCACGATCACCCGCTCAACTTCTGCGGCGGGCGCAGCACCGCCCGCTGGTGGCGGGGGTGGGGGCGCCTGAGCAAATCCGTTCGTTGCTACAATGAATGGAAATCCGGCGCCCGCCACGAGTGCGATGCGCACGAATCCGAGTTTATTTAGCACGTTTTTTATCATTAGTTTCTCCATTGGTTTGGTTAGGTCTAAGGTGGCGTTTATTAAACTTTTCAAAGCCTGACAAGCTTTTTCTTCAATTTTTTTTGAACGCTTAAACAGGCCTTTTTGTCCGCCAGCCTCTCGTTTAAATCAAGGGCGAGGAGGGTGGCAAGCTTTTTTTTAGATTTTTTTGGAATTTTTTTTAGCAGGTGAGCGCACCCGAACCGAGCCGATTTTTCGGATGATCAAGCGCATGTCATCCTGAGCGAAGCGAGGAACCTCACAAAAACACGCTTTCGAAAAGCGTCGGAAGCAGTCCGCGTGATGGCTTGGGCAAATGCGAGATCCTTCGTCCCGAAAGCGTTCGGGACTCAGGATGACAATCGCAACGCGATTGTCATTTTTTCTTGAAGACTTCTACGGCCTCCCACGCCTCGTCGGGCGGAGCTTGCTCATATTCGAGCGCGCGATCGAGATACATCTTGGCCAGCAGATCATCCGGATAGAATTCGAGAAAACGCGAGAACAGAATTTTTGCCTGGATAAAATCGCGTGTGCGGAATTTGTCGAGCCCCTCTTCGTAAGACTCGAGCCACTTCAGGAGTTGCGCATCGACCTCTTCATTTCGAGCCCCGATAAGCGTGAAGACGTCTACCGGTTTGCTTTTTCCTTTCACCTGCACCCGGGCAACGGAGCGCAGATGAAATTCGTCCCGCACTAATTCGGCAGCGCTTGCGCCAACCAAAATATCCACGCCATAAATCCGGGTGAGACCTTCGAGGCGCGAAGCGAGATTGACCGCGTCGCCAATCACCGTTGGGTCCATTCGCTCCTGCGAGCCAATATTGCCGACGATTACTTCGCCTTGATTGATGCCGATCCCCATGCCCAGTCCCATGCGGCCTTGGTCACGCCATTTTTGATTGAGCTTTCTGAGTTCTCGCCGCATCTCCAGCGCCGCGCGTACACAATTTTTGGCGTCCTGTGCAATACCAAGACTGCGCACATTTCCCCATACCGCCATGATCGCGTCACCAATGAATTTATCGAGTGTACCGCCATTACCGAAAACGACGGAAGTCATCTCCGTGAGATGCTCATTGAGCTGCGCGACTAATGCTTCGGGATCGGCTTTCTCCGACAAGGTGGTGAACCCGATCAAATCCGAGAATAGGATCGTCACAGGCACGCGCGCACCGCGAAGGGTGCTGTAGTAGCTGTCCGGATTGTCCAGGACTTCCTTGACCAGATTCTTCGAGACGTAGCGTTCCAGTGTGCGCCGGGTGCGCACTTTCTCCAGCCGCTCGAGGGCGTATTCGAAAGCAAGCGAAAATGATCCGCTTAATAACAGAGCGGTTAGCACCGGAACGGCAAGCAGCAGCAGCCCGGTCTTATCGTAAAACAATCGGACCATTCCCAGATATGTGGCCATGATTGCAATCAGCCCTCCAACGCGGAGCAACGGCCTGCGCAGAAACGAGACGAGCGACCACGCAATCAGCCCCGCCGCCGCCACGAGCGCCAGCTCAACTTTCTCCGGCGTCGGATACAGAAATTCATGACCCATCGCGGCAGCCATTGCCTGTAAATGAACCACTGGGCCCAGTGTGCTGGGGCTCATCGGTGTATCGACTACATCGTGCATTACCTGGGCAGCAGGCCCCACCATCACGATTTTGTCCTTAAAAAACGCGCCATCGGCGTAGTTCGCATGCCAGAGTTTCGGATCGAAAACCTCGTAGAGTGGGCGCGCTTCGAACGCGTCCGGCTCCGTGAAACGGATCATGTGACCACGAAAATCGCGCGGCACATCATTTCCGCGGCCGATTTTGCCCAGAGTGCGAGCGGCAAGAGACTCATACACTTCTTCGCTCGGGTGCGGCGGCAACCCCGCGAGCTGGCGGTCCGTGACCTGATAAATCGCAGCGCGGGTTTTTCCGTCAATCGTATCGGGCCAGAAATTCACGTAGCCGACTCGGTCATCCAGCAGTTGCGGGGGCCGAATGAGCGCATCGTTTGGCGTAACCTCCTGCGCGCCATGTTCCATATCGAAATTCGCGCCGAGGACGACTTTGTCGTGGTAACGATCGAGCGCGGCGTGAAATTGCGGATCGCCATCGTTCGGCGGATTAAAAAGCAAATCAAAGACGACCAGGCGCGCGCCGGCCCCAAAGAGCCGATCAAGCAAAACCGCCCAGACTTCGCGGGACCACGGGAATGGCTGCGCGGTCATCAGTTGGAACGCTCGATTCCCGGCGATCTCTTCAGGCGTCAGCTGTGGCAATTGCAATGTGCTTTGATCGACTCCCAGAAAAACGAAATCTCGAGGCGCGGCCGTTTTTCGCCCTTCCTGTCGAAGCAAATCCTCGAAGCCTTGTTCGACGCGCCACGGCGTCGAGAGAAACGGCGTCATTGGAAACAAATGCCCGAGAAGAACCACGCTGGTCCAAAAGACACAAATCACCCCCAAGACCAACAGCCGACGACGACCTAGCCAGTGCATGTGCGGCGAATGTAGCACTAAAACGTTAAAACGTTAAAAAGTTGAAGCATAAAATGGCATTGTCATTCTGAGCGAAGCGGAGCCAAGCAAGTAACCAAGCCCCAAATCACCACATCCAATCACCACATCCAATTCCAAACAAGTGCGAATCATTAAGCCCCAAGGTTCGACGCGGGACTTGAATACTGAAGATCTGAACTTCTCTGGATGTTAAAGTTATTGCTTGAAGGTTTTGAAAAGCGTTTGTCATTTTCGAATCGCTGAATAATTTCCAGCTCGCCAAAATCATCTTTCCACCTGTTCCGCGTCTGCGGAATGAATCAGTGAGCGAGGTCGGAAAGATTGATAAATGGAACAACAGCTCGCTGAACGAGAAGCCTCGAAGCAATTCGAGGCAGAATTACCATGCCAAGAGCCACTAACGCCCCGGCAAGCCGGGCGCGCCGCAAACGAATCTTAAAAAAAGCCAAAGGCTACCGCGGACGCCGTTCAAAACTTTTCCGCTACGCGAAAGACGCGATCATGAAAGCCCAGTATTGGGCTTATCGCGACCGCAAAACGCGCAAACGCACGTTTCGTTATCTCTGGATTCAACGGCTCAATGCCGCTGCCCGTGCGAATGGAATGACCTACAGCCGTTTTGCGGAAGGACTCAAAGCTGCTGGCATTGGCCTGGACCGAAAGATTCTCGCCGATCTGGCTGTCACAGACGAAGCCACATTCAAATCAATTGTCGATCAGGCGAAGCACGCGCTGGCAGAGAAATCGAAATCGAAAAGAGCGGCATAGCTTCTTCTGCAGCGGTGGTCTGTGACTGCCCAGAGCTGGTGGGATCCGTATCGGAATCGGCGGTCACAGAGCTCCGCGACAGCGACAACTTTAAATTGAACGTTCAACGTTCAACGTTCAACGTTCAATGTTTCAATGACACACCCGCTCGAACAACTGCGCGATGACGCGCTGCGCGAGATCGATTGCGCAAGCGATGAACAGACGCTCGAGACGGCGCGCATAAAGTTTCTCGGGAAAAGCGGCAGCATCTCCAGATGGGGCGAAGAGATGAGAACGCTCGGCAAGGATCAAAAGCCGATAGTTGGAAAATTGCTCAATGAAGTTCGCAACGCCGTCACTGCGGCGCTCGAATCGCGCGCCGCAAGTTTTCGTTCCCGAATGGAATCCGAGGCGCTCGGCAAGATCGACATTTCTCTGCCGGGAACAACCCATGAGATCGGTGCGCTGCATCCACTTACGCAGATGTGGCAACGCTCAATCGAAATTTTCCGGCGAATGGGTTTCGCACTCGCAGATGGGCCGGACATTGAAGACGAATGGCACTGCTTCGATGCGCTCAACACGCCGCCGGAACATCCCGCGCGTAACGAGCAGGACACATTTTATTTGCCCGACGGTCGTCTGCTGCGAACCCACACCTCCACCGTGCAAATCCGGACGATGCAAGCCGCGCCGCCGCCGATTCGTGTGATTGCTCCCGGTGCAGCGTATCGGCGCGATGAGCTTGACGCCACTCACAGCCCGCAGTTCCACCAGATCGAAGGGCTTTACGTGGACGACAATGTCAGCGTCGCCGACTTGAAAGGCGCGCTGGAATTTTTCATGCGCGAACTTTTCGGCGCTGAAACAGAAGTTCAATTTCGTCCGCACTATTTTCCGTTCACAGAGCCGAGCTTGGAAATTTATGTGAAATCCAAAGCGCTCAAAGGCGGTGAGCAATGGGTCGAAGTCGCCGGTTCTGGCATTGTGCATCCGGGTGTTTTTGAAGCAGTCAACAAGACGCGGGGCGATAATGCCTACGACCCCGAAAAGTGGACTGGTTATGCGTTCGGTCTGGGCATGGATCGCCTAGCGATGATCTTGTTCGATATCCCTGACATTCGCCTTTTCGCGCAAAACGATTTGCGCTTTCTCCGCCAGTTCGCATGAAATTTTCCGTTAACTGGCTGCGCGAGTTTGTCGATCTTCCAAAAAATCTGGAAGAGATCGCCGAGTTACTGACGCGCGCGGGTGTCGAGACTGAGAACATCGAAACGCGCAGCGCGAACGTCGAGAAGGTGATCGTTTCGCAAATCACCGCTTCTTCGCGCCATCCGAACGCCGACCGCCTGACAGTTTGCGAAGTCGATGATGGCAGTGGAACGAAACGCCAAATCGTTTGCGGGGCGACCAATTACAAAGTCGGCGACAAAGTTCCGCTTGCGTTGCCCGGAGCAAAGTTGCCGAACGGAACTGAAATTCGAAAAAGTAAACTGCGTGGCGTTGAAAGCGAAGGAATGCTTTGCAGTCCAATCGAGCTCGGCCTGGGCGAAGATGCTTCGGGCCTGTTGATTTTGTCGCCAGATGCAAAAGTTTGCGCGCCTATCAGTGATCTTTTTCCAGCGGACACGATTCTCGATGTCGAGATCACGCCGAACCGCGGCGACTTGCTGAGCCATTTCGGTTTGGCACGCGAAATCGCGGCGTTAACGGGCAAGAAACTCAAATCAACACCACGCGACGCGAAGATTCCCGTCAGAAAAACCGGCGTGACGATTATCTCAACGCGCGAGTGTCCATTTTTCTCCGCGCGCAAGATCGACAATGTGAGAGTCGGGCCGAGCCCGCAATGGCTCCGCGAGAAGATCGAGAGCGTTGGGATTCGCTCGATTAACAACATCGTCGACATTTCAAACTTCGTGATGCTGGAGCTAGGGCAGCCAAGCCACGCTTTCGACGCCGATAGCTTGAAGGGCGGCGTCAACGTGCGACTCGCGCGCGATGGCGAAAAATTTCTCGCGCTCGACGGCAAAACTTACTCGTTAAAACCCGACAATTGCGTCGTCGCCGATCAAGAGCGCGCGGTTGGGATCGGCGGCGTGATGGGTGGCGAAGAAACGGGCGTCACCGATTCGACGAAAAATATTTTGCTCGAGGCCGCATACTTTCTGCCGGCGAGCGTTCGCAAAACCGCGCGCGAATTAAATCTGCCGAGCGACGCGAGCTATCGTTTCGAGCGCGGTGTTGATCCGGAAATGGTTTTGCGGGCCTCGCAACGCGCGACAGAATTGATTCAGGAGATCGCCGGCGGAACTCCGGCCAAGGAAATTCAAACTGCGGGCAAACTTCCGGCGAATCCGCCAGACGTTTCGCTGACTTACGAAAAATGCGATCGCGTTGTTGGCGTCGCGATCAAGCCGAAAACGGTCGACGAGATTCTGACTGGCTTCGGTTTGATGAAGACCAGCGCGGCGAAAATCACGAAATGGAAAATCCCGAGCTATCGCCGCGATTTGCAGCGCGATATCGATCTTATCGAAGAGGTCGTGCGCGCGCACGGCGCCGACAAAATTCCGGGAACGGATCGAAGCCGCTTTACGCCAGCGAGCATTGCCGACCGTGCGCATGATTTGGAATCCGCGTGGCGGCAGCGGTTGGCAGCAGCCGGCCTCGATGAAGTCCGGACTTCAAAATTGCTGCCGCGTGAACGATTCGCGTTCAGCGAAAGCGCAATTGAATTGCGAAACCCGCTCAGCGAAGATCATGTCGCGCTGCGCCCAAGCATTCTCGTAGGATTGCTAGGGGTGCTCGATCGCAACATTCGCGCCGGCACAGAACGCGTCGCCATTTTTGAAATCGGACGCACCTTTATCCCGCCAACCGGCAAAGAAGAACGGCACCTGGGAATTTTGCTCTGGGGAAATGTTGCAAGCGGGCCGAATTGGCGATCCCCACAAAACCGCAGACTTGATCTATTCGATCTAAAAAGCGCGCTGGAATGTGTCGTTCCGAATCTGTCAGTTCGCCCGGGGAAATTTCCTGACCTCGCGCTGCCGGTCGACGTTTTCTCCGGCGATCGAATGATTGGATTTGGCGGACAACTTTCGGTCCCGAAATCTACTACGCCTGGTCCGGTGTTCGTTGTCGAGGTGCACGCCGACCTTCTTTTAATTGCCGAGGAAATGGCGAACAAGTTTCGTGAGATTGAAAAATTTCCCGCTATCACGCGCGATATTGCGATGATTGTGCCCGAAGAAGTTCCACACGAAAAAATCTTGCGTACCGTTCAAGAGCCACGCGAGCCGCTTTTGGAAAGCGTGGAGCTTTTCGACTTATTCACAGAACAAATCGGCGCGGGACGAAAGTCGCTCGCATATCGATTGACATATCGAGACCGAAGTCGCACACTGACCAATGAGGAAGTCACCGCTGCGCACGCGAAAATTCGCGAGCGATTACGGCGCGACCTCCGCGCGGAATTGCGCGAGTAGTTCTTTGAAATTGAGAGCCGCTCGTTGAGGGTTGGGCAGGAAACCAGTGCTTTCCGTTCAACTCTCAACCAGCGGCTTTCGCGTCCCGAACTCCGAATGCTTTCGCGAGCAGGCGTTTTCGGGATGTAAACATTTGCCCTGCGATGTTCGCGATTGAGGTGACGTCCCCGAACCGATAGTTGACGAAATACGGAGGCTTGGTTGGTGCGGAAAATGGCAGGCCTTGATTGGAAGTCAGATTCCGCAGCAACGGTCATCCACCCTTTCCTAAAAGGGAACGGGAGAATCACCTGAACGGCACCGGCGGGGTAAAATTTCCAAGAACCCGGATCGAGATTTCGATCCGGGTTTTTTCTGTTGCTATGTGGGAGGCGCAGTTCGGTACAACCTGCATGAGAACGCGCTGAGCAGGGACCTGAAGCAATGCCGTGCGGGAACTCGGCTATAATGTGTTTGAGCAAAGAGCAAGCGCCGCAATAAAGGAGACGAACAAGTGAGAGCGTATTTTTGGACTGCCCTGATTCTGTGCTGCATTTTCGCATTGATTCGCGTGGTGAGAATGATCGGCACCTCACGACCGGCAGCGGCTGCGCGCCTAGGGAGTTTTCTGTATTGGGGGGCACTGGCAATCATTTTCGCGTTGGCAGCTTGGCTGCGTTTCCGCCTAACACTGGATCCGATTGCCGATCCAGACACATGGGGCTATCTCTCCCCCGCACTGCGGAAGCTAACTGGCGCTGAATTTGGTCATACACATGGCCGCAACTTTACTTATCCGGGATCTTTGTTTCTGCTGCTGAAAGTATGTCCGGACTTTCGGGCGATCACTGTTGTTCAACATCTGCTCGGCTTGGTCGCCGGGGCCATGTTACTGCTCACATGGCGGCGAACCCGCGTTTTCTTGCCGTTCCCGCGGGTCGCTCATGACGTCCATGCTTGGCTCGGACTCATGGCGGCGGCGATGTACCTTTTGGCCGCCGAGCCGATTCGGATTGAGATGCAAATTCGGCCTGAGGGCGTGTGCGCGTTCTTGTTCAGCATAAATATTTATCTTGTCGTTCAGTTCATTGCCTGCCGCTTCATCGAATACCGGCGGTTTCCAGCGATGGCTTTTGGAGCCGGGGCTGTGTTAAGCTCGATTCTACTAGCTTCCGCGAGAGCCAGCTTCTGGTTTGTCGCAATCGTCGCGCTCCTGCCCGTAGGGATATTTTTTATTCGTCCCGGCTGGTGGCGCGAAAAACTTGCGATTGGCGGAAGCACGGTAGCGAGTGCGGCTTTGTTATTGCTTCCTGAACAGCTACTCAGTCGCCATGACGAGGTGAGCCACACCTTTTTACCAACCACATTATTCGTGGTGCATGCCGATCTCATTCGTGACCAAATCGCCAGGGATCTGAAACAGAACGTTGAACTCCCGTATTCTCGAGCGTGGCTTGAGCACGTTGAGACGCTTCTGAGCACGGCTATTGCGGAATCTCATGCCGCCAACGCGAACACCCGCCGTTATGCTGTCCTCGGATTTGATCCGGACGATTTGAGATACAAGCCGAGTTCAGTCAGTGAGCAGTTGCGGCGTGATTTCAGAAACGATTTGCCCGCGCTGTGCGCGTTTTACCGCTTTTGTTACTGGCGAATCTGGCAGCAACAGCCGATGCTTATGCTAAAGAAAATCGTCCGGCAAATGGCTGTTTTTTACGCACCCAAATGCCCTGCCTACAGGTTAGCGAAATCGTTGCCACTGAGTAATGCATACCAACAAGGGGTTGCTTCCCTGCAACGGCTAGATTATCCAAAGGTCTGGGCCGCCTATCTTCCCGCCAGCGATTTTATGCAGCGCACGCGAAGCTTGGCACGCGATGCCCCAGTCCTTGAGCAATCCAGTTACATCAGGGGACCGCTCACCGTTCTGGCACAAACTTATCGACCATTGCTCTTAGTGGCGCTCACCCTCGGTGGCGTCGTGCTCTTTTCGCAAACCCACAGACGGTCATTAGGCTGGCTGGCTGGCTTGGTGCTCTTTCTCTACTCGTACAACTTTGCAGCTTGCTTAGAAGTGGCAGTGGTTCAGTCTCTTGAAGTCGGCCGTTTCGTGATCATCCAGGCAATCTTCACCATCCTGGTACAATTCCTTTCTATTTGGTTTATCGTCGAGTTTGTTCTTAATCAGCGAGCGATCCGCGCGCCTGATAAATGAGACTGGAGTGCGATATGACCTCGCCGCAAGCCGGGCGTTTGAAATTCGCGTATTAGGATCGAAAGTCCGGGGTGAGATGCGCACACTTCTAGCCCTCGAAGATGGTCGATTTTTCGAGGGTGAATCATTTGGTGTAACCGGCACGCGCGTCGGTGAAATTTGTTTCAACACCGCCATGACCGGTTATCAGGAGGTGCTAACCGATCCTTCGTATCGCGGCCAGATCGTGGCGATGACCTATCCGTTGATCGGAAATTACGGCATCAATTCGCTTGACCAGGAAAGCCGCTCACCGCATGTGCGCGGATTTGTCATTGAAGAATTGACCGATGTGCCGAGTAACTGGCGTTCCGAAATGTCACTCGACGAATATTTGCGAAAATGGAACATCCCCGGCGCTAGAGGAATCGACACGCGCGCGCTCACGCGGCATTTGCGCACCCGCGGCGCGATGAAAGCCTGTCTGACAACGGAAGAGATTTCGCCCGAGGAAGCGACGCAACAAGCAATCAAGGGTGAGGGGGTGATCGGAATGGATTACGTGCGCGAGGTTTCAACAAAGAAAGTTTATCGCTGGGACCCGGAGGACAAGCTCAGCGCGCCATGGTCAATCCGCCAGCCGCAGAACAAAGACAGCAAATCGGAGCTTCCGCCGATCCGATTTCGAATTGCGGCGTATGACTATGGAATCAAGGAAAACATTCTGCGCCTGCTGCGCCAGAAAGGTTTCCAAGTGACCGTTGTGCCGGCGACAACAACCGCAGACGAAGTGCTCGCTCTTGACCCAGATGGGATTTTTCTCTCCAACGGCCCGGGCGATCCCGCTGCGCTCCCTTATACTCACAAAACCGTGCGTGATTTGATGGGTAGAAGACCGATCTTCGGGATTTGTCTCGGCCATCAGATTCTTGGCTTCGCGTTCGGCGGATCGACGTTTAAGCTGAAGTTCGGCCATCGCGGTGCCAATCAACCGGTAAAGGATTTGCGGACAGGTAAAGTGGCTATCACTGCGCAGAATCACGGATTCGCCGTAGATGCAGACTCGCTTCCCTCTGATGTGGAGCTAACGCACATCAATTTGAATGACGGCACCGTAGAGGGAATGCGGCACAAGAAATTGCCGATCTTCAGCGTGCAATACCATCCGGAAGCGGCGCCCGGCCCACACGATGCGACTTATTTCTTCGATCAATTTGCGGAGCTAATCGAGAAAGGCGCGTGAGGCAAACAATAGTGTCTGCCAGTCTTGGACGTTCATCACTCGCAGACAGGATTGCCTGCTTCACAACATTGACCTACGCGCCAAGCAGCCGAGATTTGTTTTATGTTTAATTCAACAAGCAATAAAACCACAGTGTTGAAAGTTGCGGTGACAGCAACGTTCATTGCAGCGCTGGCCGTTTCGCCACTGGCGATCGCACAGGAACACGAGCACGACGCAGACGCTGCTGCCTCGAAAGAGGTCACGGGCGAAGTGGTCGATATGATGTGCTATGTCGACCATAACGCCGTGGGTGAGAAACACGGGCAATCCTGCGGCGCCAAATGCATCAGAAGCGGCGGTCCCGTCGGTATCATCAGCGAGGGCAAAGCGTATCTGGTCGTGGGCGAACACAAGCCGATTAATAATCAGCTTGCCGATTTGTGCGGCAAAAATGTCACTCTGAAAGGCAAACTGGCAGAGCGCGGCGGCATCGCAATGATCGAGAACGCCGAGATGGTTAAAAAATAATTGTAGCCGCGTCTCTGTGAGACGCGTGGCGCGTGCGTGCCAGAAACACAGCGGTGCGCTTCGTGCAGCGAAGCGGCTACAGGGTGGCGTCGCGTCCTACTTGTAGTACGGCCGCAGGGAGGGGCGTAGCTTGCCGACGCGCAGCGCCCTTTCGGTTTCCAAGTCCCAAACGCCTGCATTGGTGAGTTTGCGAATCTCGCCCGCCTCGAGCGCTGCGATGGGTGAGCCATCGCGAAACAAGATGCGGTTTACGGTGAGCGCGGCAATTCGCGGTCCAGGCGTCAGTATGCCCTGCAAATTCAGTGGATCCGCAGCGCTCAGCGTGATCAGTGGGCCCTTTGGCGCCGCCTTGCGAATAGAACGCAACAAGCCAATAGCTTCGGGCAGAGCGAATTGTTCGCCGCTGATGCCACCCACGAAATAGCCGCCGCGAATCTCGCCGCGTGCCTCCCACCTGCGATAAATTCGCCCCAGCTCGTACCACGTAATCGGGAAACTTTCGCGCTCGAGCAAACGGCGAAATACAACGCCGTAGCGACGCAGCAACACACCTGCAAATTTTGCGGCCGCCGTGTCGCGCTCAGAACTTTCCGCGCCATTTCCCGATGGCTGCAACGCGATCTGAGTTCTTAATAACGACCAGCGCCCCGCAAACTCAATGCTGGCCAGATTTGTTTTGCGGCGCCGTTTTCCGATGTTTCGGCCAAACGTGGGCCGTTTGTCTGATGGGAGCAGAAGCGCTCGCAATCCATCGAAACTATCGGAAGTAACCACACCAAGCGCGGCAAGCTGCGACAACGCTTCCTCAACCTGAGAAGGCAGCACCGACTTGTCGGTGCGTCGCACCAACTCTGTGAAGAAGAGTGCCCCACCGCTTTGTAGTGCATCGATCACGGCTTGATTGGCAACTGAAAACTCCATCGCGGAATTTGCCCGCGACAACAGCAGCCAGTCTTGGATATTCTCGCGCTGGTAAAGCGCAATTGGACTGCTCCGCAACGGAGCGATTGTGCGCGCATTTGGATTTTGTGGCACGCTCAAACGTCCCCAGCCAACGCGGCCGGAAGAACAAAGACGATCGAGCCATTCCGGATCATAGTCGGCAACGCGCGCCGCGAGCACCGCCGATTCCCAGGCCGCCAGCGGCAACTCGCACCCGTCGAGTTGTTCCAAAACAGATTGCAGACCGTCCGGTCCTTCAACGCGATGATCGACATCAACACGCTGCCATACGAAGAGAAACCGATAGAAATCTTGAACCGGGACAGGCTGAATCTCAGCACGCAACCGGTCGATTGTGAGCCGATGAATTCGCGCGAGCAATCGACGGTCGCACCATTCCTGTTCTGTTGTGCCGGGTTGAAATTTTCCGCGCAGAACGAAGCCTTCGCTTTCGAGTCCGAGCAATCCGGCTTCAATTTCCGAAGACGAAAGACTCAGAATATCTTGCAACCGAGCGGCGGTGACAGGACCGGAAACTTCCATTCTTCCGCGCAACCCTTCACGGATCGCGTTCGACCGCTCCCAATTTTGCTTCTGGGCAGATTCAGGTGCGCTCAGTTGAGGATCGAGATCGGCGCCCGGATAAATCGTTTTCAGCATCGGCAAACGTTCGGCGCAAACCCAAAACTTCTTGTCGTCGACTCGCAATTGCGCCGCGCGTTTGTCCGCGACGAGCTTGTCTAACAAGTGCTCCGCGCCAGCACCGTTGTCTTCGTGATGAACAGTTCGTAGCACTTCATCGCGCGTCATGACCGCGAGAAGCATGAGCGCGTCGTGCAATTCGTCAGCATTGGTTGCTACAGGCCATGCTTCGCGTCGCACCTTGTCGATACCCGTTGCATCGAGAATTCCCAGACCATCGTTCCCGTTACGCTCGGAAGCGCGCCGCGTGTAAACCGCCTGGGTGCGACGCTCTTCAAGAGGCGCATTATCAAGGAACGCATAAGGCCGCGCATTTAGAATCTCGGATGCGAACGGCGATGGCTCGGGCAAATCGCGTGCGATGCAGCAGATGTGGCCGCGTTCGATCTTATGCAACACTTCTTCCAACCCGTCGATGTCCATCGCTTCGGTCAGGCAATCATCGATCGTTTGTTTCACTAATGGGTGATCCGGAATCTCGCGATCACCAATGATATGCTCGAGGCAGGCAAGTTGATCTGGGAAAACTGCCGCCAAAAGATTTTCTGATTCCATGCGCTGCAATGGCGCAGCCATTTTTGCGCCGCCACGGAACCGCGGCACCGCAAGCGAACGGGTCGCGTTCCAGCGCCAGCGAATAGTGAACATCGGCGCATCGAGCAAAGCTTGAACGAGCAGGTCGCGAATCGTTTTGGAATTCAAATAACGAAAAACCTCTTCCAATGGAAACGAATGCTGCGTGCCGAGCGAAATCACAATCGAGTCATCGGTCGCCGCTGCTTGCAACTCGAAATTGAACGAACGACAAAAACGTTTTCGCAATGCGAGACCCCACGCCCGATTGATTCGGCTGCCGAACGGCGCGTGCAAAACCAGCTGCATCCCGCCGGATTCGTCGAAGAAACGCTCAATCACCAGAGTTTGCTGCGACGGAATTGCGCCCAGCGATCGATACGTGTCTGCGAAATAATCGGCGAGCTGGTCAGCAGCTTCCTTTGGCAATTGCATTTGTTCGGCGAGCCACTCAGCGAGGTTTTCCCCGTTCGCGAGCACCTTTTTGATTTCCATTCGGAGATCAGACACGGCCTGTGACAACTCCGCCGTACGCGCCGGAGCTTCGCCTAACCAGAATGGAATGCCCGGCGGCTGGCCTTTGGCATCCTCGACGCGGACGACTCCGGAGTTGATGCGCAAGATTCGCCACGACGCATTTCCCAGTTGGAAAATGTCGCCCGCCAAACTTTCGACGGCAAAGTCTTCATTCACTGTGCCGACGAAGGTTTCCGATGGCTCAAGAATCACACGATAATCGGCATTGTCAGGAATCGCGCCGCCGGACGTGAGTGCAGTTAATCGCGCCCCGCGACGACCGCGAATTCGATGATTCACTGCATCGTGATGAATCAACGCCGCACGCCGGCCGCGTTTCGTGCTGAACCCTTCGCCAAGCATCGTGACGACGCTGTCGAACTCGTCGCGAGTGAGGTTTCGATAGGGCCAGGCTGAGCAGACAAGCTCGAAGAAGTCATTCTCATCCCAATCTTCAGTCGAAGCCGCAGCGACGATTTGTTGTGCGAGAACGTCCAGTGGTTTTTCGGGAATGCTGAGGCGATCTAGTTCACCGCCACGCACGCAACGGAGTAACGCCACGCACTCGACCAGTTCATCGCGGCTCAGCGGAAAGATGCGACCCTTAGGCAAGCCGCCACGCCTATGCTCGGCGCGACCGACCCGCTGCAGCAACGTCGCTATGGAGCGCGTCGTACCGAGTTGGCACACGAGATCAACCGAACCGATGTCGATCCCCAACTCGAGCGAAGCCGTGGCTACGAGCGCTCTCAATTCACCGTGCTTCAATCGATCCTCGGCATCAAGTCGCAGTTTCGCAGAGAGACTTCCGTGATGTGATGTGACGATGTCCGCGCCGAGCAGTTCGCTCAAATGATGCGTCACGCGCTCTGCCATTCGCCGCGTGTTAACGAAAACAAGCGTCGTGCGATGGGCCTGAATTAGCTCAGCGAGCCGACGATAAATTTCCTCCCACACCTCATTCGACATCACCGCTTCCAGCGGCGACTTCGGGAGTTCGACGGCCAAATCCATTTCGCGGCGATGTCCGATATCGATAATTTCGCAATCGGGATTATCTGTAGGGGAAGCTGACAGCTTCCCATCCTTGGTCATCTGCGAACGACTTCCGACCAAAAAGCGCGCGACTTCTTCAATCGGTTTCTGCGTCGCAGATAGACCAATTCGCTGAAGCGGATTTTTCGTTAGGGCAGCCAAACGTTCGACACTCAACGCAAGATGGGCTCCGCGCCGGTCGTCTACGACCGCGTGAATCTCGTCCAGGATGAGCGTTCGCGCCGTGCGCAACATGTTTCGGCCCGAGTCCGACGTCAGAAGCAGATATAGCGATTCTGGTGTTGTAACGAGAATGTGCGGTGGTTTTTTGATGAGTGCCTGTCGTTGGGCAGCAGTCGTATCGCCCGTGCGAACCTCCGCTCGCACATCAATTTCACGGCGCTCTGTTTCCTGCAGCAACGCGCGAATTCCAGCGAGCGGTTCCTGTAAATTTTTGCGAATATCGTTGCTCAATGCCTTGAGCGGCGAGACGTAAACAACTTGAGTTTCGTCCCGCAATTCGGTTTCAACGCCTTCACGGAACAGCGCATCCAGCGAAGCAAAGAACGCCGCGAGCGTTTTGCCGGAACCTGTCGGCGCAGAAATTAGGACGTGCCGGCCCGATTGAATTGCCGGCCAGCCGCGCATCTGCGGTCCCGTCGGTGACCCGAACATCTGCTCGAACCATCGTGCGACTGCGGGATGAAATTGAAAAGACTGCATGATTGCGAAAAACTGAAACAGATAATCTAGATGCCGGTACGAGAAATAAAAGTTACAGCATTTTCTGTAGCCGTGTCTCTGTGAGGCGCGTGGCGCGCCGGTTCGAGGATTCCAACAGCGCGCTTCGCACAGCGAAGCGGCTACAGACGCACTCTCAACGCAATCACTTCGCGCAACATGCGCAGGCTGTCTTTGAAAAAGCTGACTTTGCTTCCTTCAGCGTGATTCCACCGCACCGGAATTTCCCGAATCCGCAGTCCGGCACGGTGCGCGAGGAAAAGCAGTTCGACATCGAATGCAAAGCCGTTGATCCGCGCTGACTCCAGAATCGGCCGGCAAACATCCAGGCGAAAGGCCTTAAATCCGCACTGCGTGTCCCAAAACGGCAGGCCGGTGGCGACACGGACAAGGAGATTGAAAACACGGCCCGCTTGTTCTCGCCGCCACGGTTGATGAACGCCGATCAAACTGCGGTCTAGTGCGCGCGAACCGAAGGCGATATCGACTTCCCCGTTTGCAATCGGTTCGATTAATTTCGGCGTCTCTTCAATCGGCGTGGAAAGGTCCGCGTCAGAAAAAAGCCCGATCGGTTCTCGGGCGGCAAGCAATCCGGTGCGGACCGCTGCGCCCTTTCCACGATTTGGAAAGTTTTCGAGCAAACGCGTCGCGATCCTTGTTTCCGATAAAATTTTGCGTGCGATTGTCCCGGTTGCATCGGTCGATCCATCGTTGACCACGATCAATTCACTTTCCGGCGCGTTTATGGTGAGATACTCGATCGTAACACGCAGCGTTTCGCCAACGCGCCGTTCTTCATTGAAGCAGGGAATGACGATCGAGAAGCGCGGAAGCATGTTGTAGAGGCGTTTGTGTCAAACGCCGAGGTTCAGGCAATGCTTTTTTACTCGTAATCCAATTCTCCGCGTGGCATGTCGGTTGCCGATTTAATTTCGACCGCTGAAGGAATGGGGAGCGGATTCATTCTTTTGTAAAAGCAGGCGGCTGACACAGCCGCCTCTACACTCTATTTGTAGATCTCCACAACAAACTTGCCGCTTGGATCGACGTGGCCGCGGTACATGCCGTTTGTGTTAAATGGCAAGGCTACCTCGCCGTTTTTGTCGATGGCGATTAAACCGCCGCTGCCGCCAAGCTTCTTAACCGCGTGCAGTGCCGTCTGCGCCGCTTCCTGCAATTTCATGCCGCGATATTCCATCAGCGTCGAGACCTCATGCGCCGCGCCGACACGGATAAAATACTCGCCGTCACCGGTGCAGGACACCGCGCAGGTTTGATTGTTCGCATACGTGCCGGCGCCGATGACCGGCGTGTCGCCGATTCGCCCCGGCATCTTGTTTGTCATTCCCCCGGTCGAAGTTGCCGCGGCCAAATTCCCGCTCCTATCCAACGCGACCGCGCCGACCGTTCCGTGCCGATCGTCCTCGGAGATAAAAAAATTCTTGCCGCCAATGCCACCGTGCTTTTCCGCTTCTTTAATTTTCTGCAACGCGTCCCAGCGTTCCTGCGTAAAAAAATATTTCTCATCGACAAGCTCGATCCCGTTTTCTTTCGCGAACGCTTCCGCGCCCGCGCAATCGAGCATGACGTGCGGCGATTTTTCCATGACCAGCCGGGCCAGACCGATTGGATTTTTCACGTGTCTCACACTCGCGACCGCTCCGGCCTTGAGCGTTCCCCCGTCCATAATTGAAGCGTCCATCTCGTTCGTGCCCGCGCTTGTGAATACGGAGCCTTTGCCAGCATTAAAATGCGGATCATCTTCGAGCATGCGCACAGCCGCTTCAGTGGCGTCGAGACTGGAGCCGCCGCGCTTCAAAATTTCGTAACCAGCTGTTAGAGCGCGTTCAAGCCCCGCGCGATAGTCGCGCTCTTTTTCCGGCGTCATCTTGCTGCGCTCGATCGTTCCGGCGCCGCCGTGGATCACGAGTCCAATTTTTTTCGCTTCCATGTCTGGCTGATTTTCTTGCGCAAGCGCCCGCGCCCCGGCACTAAATAGCGCGATCACAAAGAAGCAATTCAGTATGCGAAAGAATTTCATCTAATCCTGGCTGAGTTCAGCTGAATGGCTCTCGGTTTTGTTGATTTTGGCATCATACTGTGATCGCCGACCAGTTGAAAGCGACGCGGGGGCGCGTGCGCACTCCAAAAGCTGCCGCGAAAAAAACAGGGCCTTCAACAATTTTGCATGAAGTGCCTTGGAGTGCGATGCGTCTTCGCATCGCTTTCGGGCACCAACTTTGTTCTTTTCCCCATCGACAATTAAGGCCACGTTTCCCGGCCATGGTAGAGGCTAATCCACCGGTTTTGGTTGCCCAGGGAATCGGCCACCTCGCGCGCACTTTTCTCCGTGAGGTGGGCAGTATCTTTTGGTTCATCGTCAACACGTTCGAAGAAACATTCGAGCGTATCCAGCACGGCCGGGTGCCTTTTCGCGCTGTCAGTTTTTTCCGGCACACCGAACGAGCCGGTGTGGACTCAGTGCCGCTGGCAGGACTGGTTTCGTTTTTCCTCGGACTAACCATGGCGCTGCTCACCGGCTATCAGTTGCAACGCTTCGGGACGGAACGGTTGATTCCTGGCTTAGTCGCGATCGGTTTCACGCGCGAGCTCGGGCCACTTCTCACCGGTATCATGCTAGCCGCGCGGATCGGCGCGGCTTTCACCGCCGAGCTCGGAACGATGCAAGTGTCCGAGGAAGTCGAAGCGATCGAGGCAATGGGCATAGGGCCTCTGCGTTTCCTGGTCGCACCGCGGATGCTCGCGCTGGTTCTTCTGATGCCATGTCTGTCCACGGTTTCGAACATCGCGGCGATATTCGCCAGCAGCCTTGTTTGCAAAGCCTATTTCAGCATCGCCTTTCCGTACTTTCTCGATCTTGTGAAAGATTCATTGCTGATTCGCGACATTATCACCGGCATTTTGAAGAGCTTTCTATTCGGCCTGCTCATTAGTGCAATCGCTTGTTATCGCGGGCTCACCGTAAAAGGCGGCGCTGCGGGTGTAGGCACTGCGACAACCTCGAGCGTGGTGACTGCGATCACCGCAGTGATCGGCTTCGATACGCTATACAACATCGT
>QHMS01000300.1 GCA_003217895.1 Verrucomicrobiota bacterium | reverse complement strand
CAGACGCGGATCGAAGCGATATTCGATCGGCTCGCTGATCTTAATCTTTTTGAAATCAGAATGCCTTGGATTTAACAAAAAGTTCATTTCGCTTGTGCTGAGCACGCTGGGTACTGCAAGCGCGACAGACTTTCCCCGGCGGACCCACTCGTCGCCGATTTGCATCGTCTCGAACGTCGGCGGTTCTGTGTTCCAATGCGGCGGGAGATTCTTTTTTTGAAAGTATTTGGTAAGCTTGTCCTCCCATTCGAGCCGGAAAGAAAGGTATCGTCCGGTCGGAGGCATCGGCATCATGTGCACGAACAATTCGAGCGCCGCCAGCGATTCGTGTTCGCTTACATAAACAACTGCCGTGCCTCGCGAGTTCCAGCGTCCGCCGTACACGCGAGCGCCTTCGCCTGTAAATGCGCTGTTAGCACGTGCCGCGCGAACAATTCGCCACGCAGACCGCATCAGGTATAAACGCTGTATTCAATTCGCCCCAACAAGTTTTCAACCTCGCGCGCGCCGGTCTCGGTGCCCGCATAATCGAGAGGCACGGCCCCGCCCAGACCGAGTTGCGGATGTTTCAGCCATTCCCGCGCTCTTTCGACATCGCCGAAAACTTTCGTCGCGTGCCTGAGCAATCGCGAAAAGCGAATCACCTTGTCCGATTCATCGGAAGACAATCGCCCGGCGATTTTTCGCCGCTGCAAAGTGGACCTTGATATGCAGAGTTTTGCTGCGAGCTGCTCAAACGGCAGGTCGATGCTGTTTTGCAAGGTCTCTAGCTCGGAGAAACGCAGCCCCTTCTGAATTTTCCGAATCAGCTCGGTGGGATGCTTTGCCTTCGCAATATAAGTTTTCTTTTCCAGTGTCGCAGTTTTCATGATGCCCGTTCTTATTCAATTGGCACAAATTAATGTATCAATTGAATCAGATCAAGCCATCATATCTGTGCAATCGTCGTACGACTCGCACGGCGGAGCAGCGCTAATTGCAAAAGATCGCACCGAACATGCCATGGTCTTCGTCCGCGATGCCGGCAGTGAAATAGACGAAGCCGTCATCCTCGAAAAGACCCCATAGGCCGTCAAACTGTAGCGGGATTCCAAAGACGTCTCTCGGTCTGCCGATAAAACTTCCGTTCCCTGGATTGTAAACATTGATACGGCCGTCGCCGAAATTACCGACCCACAATTGTCCGTTCGCAATTTCGAGTCCCCACGGCGCATTCAGATTTCCATGCGACACCAAACGCCGAAGCAGCTGGCCGTGTGTATTGAACACATCGACGAAACCGCAGCCCGGGCATGGGACGTCATCCTCTCTAGCAGCATCTTGTTTGGCATAGGTAACAACAACGTTGCCGTTAAAGTTTCGAATCCCGAATGGGGCGTAACCTGCTGGAATGTTCGGGTCGGCAAAGGGGAATCCGGTTGTTTGGCGAACAAAAGTTTCGTTGTATGTCTCGACGGTGCCGGCATGAAAATTCGTCGCGTAAATAAAATTATGATTATTGGCGACTCCGATCGCGACGCCCTTGAAAATTGCGCCAGCAGCGCCTCTATCCACCGCTCTGAATGCATGTGTGTTGTTAAGATTGGGGTTCCAACCAGAAATCATCCCGTCTTCGCTGACAAAGATAAGCTTGGCTGGAAGCGTGTTTGTCCCGTTGCTGACACCGAAGGAGGAGGTACTATTCCAGACGACCCCGGTCGGGTTCGCGCCCTCGGTGTTACCCGCGCTGCGGGGAATCATGATGATGTGCGGATTCGCGAAACTCGGCGCGGGCGTGCCATCTTCAAAATACTCGGTCGCAACTCCCGTCCCGTTGTTAACGACGTAGATCGTTTCGGATGCCGAGTGCGCGATCCCCCACGGGTTTACGACGTTTTGGTCTGTTAATTCGGCCACGCCGTGGATGTCCGATTGCAGGTTTTCCCAATCGAAGCTATTCGCCAATGCGCATGCGGCACTAACGAACACTGCTGCCGAAACCAGTACAGTGGTCTTCAATAAGATAGTAATCGTCTTCATAAGAATCCTCCTTCTGCCGATTCGGGAACGCGGATAAGAACCAACTGGCCGCTCTGCGTCGGTCGAAATCCAACGAGATACGCCACTATCGCCGCGATCATCGCAGATGAAACTCCGGCAATGTCCGAAAGTTGCGCGCGGCTGCCTTAAACCAACGTTCAGGCCGCGATCTGGCCCAGGACAGTGCGCAGCTCGTGAAAATCCACAGGTTTGGCGAGATGGAAATCGAATCCCGCCTCTCTGCCGCGCTCGATGTCCTCGGTCGCGGCAAAGCCGCTGAGCGCTACGGCTTTCACAGGTCGTTTTCGTTTGGCTTCGGCAATCAAGTCGTAGCCGCTGCCATCGGGCAGTGCAATGTCACACAAAACAACATCGAATTCTCTGGATTCGAAAATATTCCGCGCATTCTGGGCGCCATCAGCCACAGAGACTTCGTGGCCGAAATGACTGAGAAGACGGGACAGCGCTTGCAGTGTCTCGCTGTGATCTTCCACCACCAGGATACGCAAACGCTTGCCTGAATAGGAATCTCTTGTCCGGTCTTCGCTCATCTTCGCCGTTGCCCGGGGAACCCGTACACCTGAATTGCCGCGCCGTCTAATGTCTTTGGAGCGTCGCACACGGCAGTGTTAGTGAATTGTCAGTTATCGCCTCGCTCTTCGCAAGGGAGAGGGGAGGGCGAGGGTTGCTCCAAGGAGTCTGCCGCGTCTGGAAGCTCGAACTCCTCACCTCAGTCCTATCCCCTTGGCAAGGGGGGAGGCAGAACAACG
>QHMS01000091.1 GCA_003217895.1 Verrucomicrobiota bacterium | reverse complement strand
GTGTCGCCTCGCTAAAGACCGATGGATCAGCCGTCACAAACTCCAGTCGGACGCATTCGCCAAATCTTTCAATCAATCGCGAGAGCGTGCTTCTTGATTCTGGAGAAAGACCACCATCGAGCACCTTTAAGTCCACCTCTCTCGTTGAGTCCAAGTAGCTTAGTGCGCTCGCCACCGCGCAATAGAGTCCGGGGAAGTAGTATTCGTTACTGGTTAAGGCAAGGACAACTGGTTCCATTTCTTAAGCACTTGCGTGACAGCACAGGTACGCGCTGGGCCCTGAAAGGTCGCCTCTCCCTTCGAAAGGGAGAGGGGAAAGGTGAGGGTTTTTAAGGCAACTGTGCACAGCACGCTTCGATCCCCTCACCTCAATCCTCTCCCCTTCTGCAAGGGGAGAGGCCAGAAAGGTTACGCCAAATATACTGTAGATCGTTTCAAACATAATTGCGTTTTAGTGAACGAGCATGTCCGCAAAAATTGACCAATTCGCGATCACGCGCGACGTGCTACACGTTGATTCTCTACACCACGTCGGACGACTCTGTTACAAACGTGTTGTTCACGCAGGCTGCGTTCCCCTTGTTGCCGCTAAGCGAAAGTTTTCGAGCCATAGCTTAACCAGCTCGAGTTCTGCGGATGGAAAGACTCCTGCAGCAACCAATGCCGCATAGCAGCGGTGGAGATTGTCGCCGACTTGCGCTTCACCTCTCCTCAGTTGTTGCCGAGAAAGGACATTGGCAATTTCTTTGTTTCGCGTATAGCCCGGCACTTCGTCCGCAAAATCACGATCAAGATCGTGCTGATTGCGATCCTGAAATACTTCGGGCGCATGAAATGTAATTCCGTACCCGAGTTCCCAAAGACACCGCTGAGCGACAAAACTTTTCCAGATGTCACACGTCCGAAACGAGCAGTAACTTGGCAGATATAACAACGGATACGCTATAGGCCACCACCAGGTGCTCTGGGTGTTGAATGGGCACCAGTTTCCCGCCTCCAGCATAACCGGGGCGCCATCGCTGAACGCAAAATTTCGGTCAAGGATTAGTCGCCATACTGCATCCACATCTGGCGAACCGTTGGCCAGTCCCTGTTGGATCGGACTACGCGTTGCCGCAACCATTCTCGTTTCAGGTAGCTCCGAGCGAACCTCGGACAGCGGGAAGCCGCGGGGCCAAATCAGCTCTTTACTGAAGTATCGGTATGCATTTACCCATCGTCCATTTGTCGGACCGACACACCGAGCAGCGGCCACGGACTCGGAACGAAGCTGCCATGAATCGAGCGGGGCGTTGTCGTCGTCGGTTTCATAAAGGAAATCCACCCCGGCAGCAATAGCATGAAGATAAGCAACGTTCTTGCGGCTATAAGAGCCAACCGGCAGTTTCCGGGCTAAATCAAACTCGCTGGCGTGCTGGTCGGCCAGTGCTAAAAAATCGACTCGACAGCCTTCAGCAAAATGCTGGCTTGCGAAATGCGCCGGGCCTTGTTTATCGCCCGCAACGACGAGCAAGCCTCCACATTCTGCCAGCTTCTCGACAAGCTTAACAACTCCGCGCGTCGGTTCCTGAATCGTGGTGATTACGGCGGCAAACATATCGCAACACTAGTGTTGTGTAATCGGTATGGCTTGCCAATCGCCGCTAGGAGTTTGGGTGAATTTCAAGGAGCGAGCGAAGCGCCTGTATCCATTGCGATACTGGCCGAACGAGCGACGCGGAAATTCGTCCAAAGAACTGCGGCCCGAAGGGTTGAGTTGAGAATGGCCCGGTGCCTGCGGTGCTCCTCGATCACAGGTCGCGGAGGACATGCTCCCTCGTCGCGCCTTGGCGGCGTGCCATTTTGAACTCAACGATTGGTAAGTCATACCGATTACACAACACTAGACAACCGAATTTAGCCCTTCCATGAATTGCTGTTGCAAGCCGACTGGCGAAAATTCTGTTTCGTACGCCCGGTGCATTCGCGCACCGAGTTCCAGTTGCAAAGCTCTATCTCTCTTTAATTGCGCGAGGGCAGTCAGCAACGCGCCAGCATCGGGGTCCGTTACACAGAGCGCAGCTCCACTTTTTTTTGCCCACCGCACCACAGCAGATGATTCCGGCGCCCAGATGACAACTGGCCGGCCGGCGCGCGAGTAATCGACGAGCTTTGTTGCAAAACATGTTTCCGTACGGCGCCGCTGTGCTGCGTCAAAAAACATTGCGACCAGGTAGGCGTCGAACGAGCCCAGCCAGTCGTCAAAGCCTAGTCCGGGTTCGAAATCGTGCAGTAGATGACGATCTCTCATTTCATGTATTAGCGCTCGCGACCATCGCGGACGCCCTCTGAATTCGATCCGAACGTCACTTTGTTTTAATGCCAATTGAGCCAGATCAGCCAGCATATTGCTGTAATCAAACATGTTCCCACTATAGCCAACGCGAAAGTCACCAGCCAAATCCGTGCACTTTGATGGCCTGATTGGCTCAGCATCTGGAATCGGCAATATAACTCGTGCGTTGCGATGCGGGCCCAACGCGTTAAGCATTCCTTCGCTGATGGACACGCTGAGATCCGCAGATCGATGCAGCTCGAGAAAGCGCCGCTCCAGTTGCTGGCGTACTGGTGCATGAACCGCGGCAATGGCTGGCCACCAGTCGTCGAATCTCACAATCAATGGTAGTCCGTGCCGCTTAGCATAACGTTGCGCCACCCAGCAGCCGCTGCCGTATGCAAGTGTCAAAACAACTGTCCGCGCCCGAGCAGGCGGTGCGACAAGGCGCTTCTCTAATGGCAATGTGGTGTGCATCAGGTAATCGATGTCACCCGCCCATCGTCGCGCCGGCGTTCGCATGAGCCGTGGGATAATCTTAGAGTGAAAAGGGCCGTGGACAATCTCGTGATGTTCAGCGGGCAGGATGTGCACTTGAATGCCGCGCCGATTGACCAGATGTCGATGCAGCGTCACCGCCGCAGCCGTACTTTTCTCGGGTCGAACCGAGGAAATGACGATCACGTTAATTTCGTCCATCGACCAATTCGGTTAGTTTCTGGACAAAGATATCCTGCAAGCGATCGGGATTGAATAGGGTTTGATGCAGCTGCAACGCTTCATGAGAAAGCTTCCCACTCAGCGCTGAGTCTGTGGCAATTTGACGGCAAAGGGAAACAACTGCGCCGGTGTCACTGCTGGAGACGACGGCAGCTCCGCCATGCTTTCTAGCGACGCGAACCGGCGTGCAGTACTCAGGCCCCCATAGAATCACAGGTTTCCCAAATGCGACATAGTCCAGAAATTTCGTGGTGAAACTCGTGCGCATAAACAGCTCATGTTCCTTTTCGAAGCTCATCACAACCAGTAGAGTGTCGGCGCTGGCTAGTACCTCCGCGGCTTCGTCCGGCGGCTTGAAGCCGAGATAGCTGCCGCGTGCACGCGCACGATCGAGAGTTTGCTTTGGCCAGTCCGCACCCGGTCCGATCACGATGATTTCCAAGTCGTTCGTCGCTTCGATTTTTTTGATCAGCGAACATAACATCCGGCCATAGAAATCTCGCACTGCGCCGACATAGACGAGCCGGAATTTCTCATTGGCTCGCGGCCAGGCGCTTTCCACCGGCACACGATATTTTCCTGGCATGGGATAAACGACATGGCTGTTGGGATGCGGGCCTAGCATCTCTTGCATCCCGTCGCTGGTGCAAAAAGCGAGATCACATGCCGCATAAAGCTCTCGGTACCGGCGGCTCAAGATTCCTCGCGTCCATTTGTGACCGTAGTGGCCTTTCGTCACGGGAAACCAGTCGAGGAAAAGCCCGGCCAGCGGCAAACCATGCCGTTGCGCGGTTTTTCGAGCGATCTCACTCAACCCGCATTCTGCAAGAGTAAGAACTACGTCCGGTTTGAAATTTTGCACCGCTTCTTCCAACGCTCCATTGGCTGCCAGCGGCCAGATGAAATTTTCGTAGTCTGTGATCCACGCAGCCAAGCGCGGACCGAATCTGCTCTTTCTCAGTCGATGAATCAGATACGGCAGTCGCAGGGGGGTATGCACCAAAAGGCCGTACTCAAAATCCGCGTTACTGGCCACGTGCAGTTTGAATGGATTTCCCTCCACCAGATGCCGGTGCATGACGATGCGCACGCCACAATCGTTCCGTGGCGGAACAATGCTTACGAGCAGCACCCTCAGTTTTTCCATCTTAGTGTTGTGTAACTGGTATGGCTTGCCAATCGCCGCAAGGAGTTTGGGCGAATTTCAAGAAGCGAGCGAAGCGCCTGTATCCGCTGCGATACTGGCCGAGCGAGCGACGCCGAAATTTGCTCAAAGAACTGCGGCCCGCAGGGTTGAGTTGAAAATGGCCCGGCGCCTGCGTTGCGTCTCGATCACAGGTCGCAAAGGACATGCGCCCTCGTCGCGTCTTGGCGGCGGGCCATTTTGAACTCAATGATTGGCCAGCCATACCAATTACACAACACTAGCGAGTCCGTCGAAACCAAAAGCTGCCAGCCGACACGCCGGGCTTGTATGAGGGAAATGCCTTCCTGAGCAAGTCCGGATATTTGATCTGCATCCATTGACCGGCCCAGAGCACTTCGAATGTCGTATTGAAGCTCAGGAACGCCTGCAAGAGGTACTGCTCATTCCAGAATCGATGCAAATCCAGCACCCATTGCTTCGGATATTCCAGGGGCATAAAGATGTCGTGCACGTGCACAACGACTCCCGGCTGGATGCGCGGCAAAACCTCCAGAAACAGAAATTTCACATCGCTCCCGATTTTGCACACGTGCGAGGAATCAATGAACAGAATATCGTTCTCGCCGAGCGATTGAAACTCGCTGCGCGAAACTTCTTGAACGGGTACTCGCCAAAGCTCAACGCCGGACGGAAGCTTGCGTTCCAGTTCCGCAGACCCGTACGGGTCAATGGCAACGAAACGGCACGGACATCCATCGATGCCGTTGCGACGTAATGCATCGGCAGCGAGAAGTGTCGAGAAACCGGACCCGACTTCATACATGCGCCGCGGTTTCAAGAGACGGATTAGCCCGAAGAGCATTTCCGCATCCACCGCCTCGAAAGCAACGTTTCCCAGGTAAAATTGAAACTCTGGCGTCGAAGCTCCTTTCGGGATGGCTGCGTAGTCGTCCTTAAATCTTGTGGCAATCTCCGAGAGCAGTTCCTTTTGCGCCTCTTCACGCATGTCCATACCCGGCAAATCGCTAACGCGGTCCCAAAGCGAAACCGGCAAAACGCGCGTGTCAGGAATTGGCTGGTAGTTGTCAGACGGCAAAACATGAAAACCATGATTTTGCCACAGCTCAAAGTATTTTGGATCTGGCGCCAATCTGCGCAGGAGTGGCGCGATCGCATGCGCTGCAAGATCGCGTGCAAACTGCTTCGCTCTAGTCAGGGCAGACATCCTTTTGAACGATTGTAATTCGGTACGCAGGGCAGGCTAGTAACATCCAACTCCGTAGTTTCAGTGAAGGTTACAATCCACCTCATAAATACAAAACAGCCTGTCATGTTAAGCGCAGCGAAACATCCAGCTACTTCAACTAATCGCGGCGGCTGGTTCGATCGCGAACCGCTGGAGATTAGCATGTTCTGTAACTGTTCGAATTGCTCGAAGTAGCTGGATTCTTCGCTGCGCCCAGAATGACAAAGTCTATTTATGAGATAGCTTCTATTCATTCCGCCCGCCTTTGCTATAAGGCCAGGGAAAAAGATGAAAGCGCAACCTGAGTGCATCACGGTAGAGCACGTGCCGCATCCAGTGAACGTAGTGCCGGGAACAATAGCCCTCAGTCTTCATGTTCCGGGAACGAAATCTAAAGACGTCATCAAACTCAACGAGGCTTAGTTTCTCAGGGAATAGTTCGCCACCGAGCTTTACAGCAGCGGCGATGATAGTTTGCTGGCATGAGCTGTCCAGAGGATGGAGCGATGCCTCTTGCACCATGCTACGCAAAATCTCCGACGGCATAAGCTGGCCGTGCAAGGTCACCATGCCGGCATTAACAAAAGGCGGCTCCAGCACCTCCGGACAATGCCGCAGCGCCATCTCCCGCCGCTGATGGCAGTTGCTTTCTCGTAGCGCTCGAGGTTTGTCCCAGGATACGGGATCGCCCAGGAGCAGCGCCGGATCTCTAAACCAAAGGATATCGGCATCCGCATACAGCAACGCGCGTTGTTTCGCCTGGGTTGTAACCGTGGCGAGCTCAAGCCCCCAGATACTTTCTCGGGCGTAATCAGCCAGCTCTGGAAGATCAGCAGCTGCGGCGGCGTCGCAAATTTGTTGCCGCGTCAACACAGTGATCAGCGCGGGCCACCAGGCAAAGACCTCTGCGAATTCATTCGCCGTCCAACTGCCGTCAGATACGACAGTAATCTCCGGCAATAAAGTCCATGAGCTGTACAGCGAAAACAGACTTTCCCGCAACATCAACCAGTGAGCGCGATCACACATTGTGAGATACGAGAAGTGCGCAGTCGGTTTGGGTCGTTGGGGAGGAATTGGCCAGCGCGAAAGGATATTGTGCGCAATCTCGCCCAAGCGCACAGAGACATTCATTCCGCTGAATGGCCGCAGAAGGCCAGGCGCAAATTTTCGCGCGAGCGCCTTTCGCTGTGCATTCGTGTCAGGGGCTGCTCTCATTCCACAAGAGCAAAGGCTTTCTAGGCAGGTCGAATTCGCCTGCGGACTTCGCGCATCGCAGATATAGCGCGTTCACCCAATACGCGGTGAAGAAGCACTTTCGCTTCGAGGCGTAACCGACGCGAACGATGCCGGCCGTGGTTCCACAAAGTTTTAGCAGCGCGCAACTGACTGGTACACGCGACAACATCTTCATTAGAGAAAAAAATCTGGGCGAGCATCAGTGCGATGCCGGACCAGTAGCGACGGCCCTGCTGTTCCAGCTGTTCCCGGCAATGTGCTGGAAAATAATCTTTCCAGACTTCGATTGCGCGCGCCATGTCTTGCATGTTTGCGCCCGTCCGCTCGTCCATTACAGACTGATTAGTCCCATGGCGCCGGAAGAAGGCCAAAATTTGCGGCTCGTAAAAGACGGGGAAATTTGCGGCAATCCTAACCCACATCTCGATATCGAGGACAGAGACCAAATCCGCTCTGAAACCGCCAAGTTGCTCATAAGTCGCCCGCCTAACCACCACTGCCGGACATTGAACGCGGCAGTCTGTCGCCACGCGTTCCAACCAACCATCCAACACGCCTGGGGTCGACCTTTCGAGCGGCGCAAGCTCCTTCCAGTGGCCATTTGCATCACTGATTGCAAATCGACAAAAGGCCATGCCCGCCTGCGGATTGCAGCTAATGCCGCGATAAAGATGGTCATAAAAGCCCGGCAACACAATATCGTCCTGGTGCAGGATGTGCACCCATTCTCCACGAGCCCGCTCGATGCACCGGTTCCAAATGCCCGCCAAACCATTGTTCGCAGGCTCCCGATGAACACTAACCCGATCATCGGCGAGCCGGCGAACCAGCTCCACAGGTGCGCCATTGGGCGAACCATCGTCCACCACCTCGATCTGCATCTGTCCAGGCCCAGGATCTTGTTGGAGGACACTTCTTAATGTCTCCTCCAGGTAATCGGCTCGCGGTTTGTAGGTCGGAATCATGACCGACCAGAAAGGTCGGGTCGCATCTGGAAGTAACGGGCGAATTACTTGCATCTTCTCAGTGAGAAACGGCGCCATAGTTTTCGCAACAGTCGCGGTGAAGCAAGCAATGCGCGCCCTAAACGATAAGAATATGAAGCCTCTACTACTCGAAGTTGCCCTCTTAGACGCTGCACCTCCTCATCTGTCTCGCGAACCCATTTGTAAAAAGCCATTTCGGGTTTACTGAAAATGTAGTTTATCAGTTTCGCGTAACGCGGACTGGCCTCCATCAGATTCAAGTCCTCTCTGGCCATGCGACCATCAAACCCGATCGTCTTCGCGATTTGAGAGTCCGCTCGCACACGGTAATCAAATCCAACCTCAGAACGATGGAAAAACGTACCACCATGACGGGCCACCCGCAGCCAAAAATCCCAATCTTCCAATCCCATCCACGGCATTTGCTCATCATAACCGCCAACTTGCTCCCATAGTGCCTTGCGATACAGGGCACAAACGTCTATGAAGTTCTTTCGAATCAACGACAATAAATCGAATTCTTCCACGTGCCATCGGCCAGTCTTTTCGCCGAAGTACTCCGCGTCCGAGTAAATTACTCCTATGCCTGGATTCTCCTTTAGAAGCGACACTCCTTCTTTCAAGTAAACATCTCGAAGACGATTATCGCTGTCCAAAGGCAAAATAAATTCGCCTTTGGCCAGTCGGATCCCAGTGTTCCGAGCCGCGCTCACTCGGCGGTTGGGCTGAGACACGACACTATAGCCCGCCTCTGCGACTTCTTTAAGAATCCGAACGGTCTCGGCGTCGGACGATCCATCATCAACAATGATCACTTCGAGCAGATTTTCATTGCGCACCTGTTCCACGCTGGCAAGCGCTTCGCGCAGCATCGCCCCGTGATTGTAGCACGGGATAATAATTGACACTTTACCTTCGCTAATCGGGATCCTGGTCATTTGCACGCCTGGCATATTGCAGAAGCTGAAAGAAAGAGCCGCACGCCGAAGACTCTCAACGAAAAAAGCGCCACAGTTTCTGCAGCCATCGCGCCGGGGCAAGCAATCCGTGTGCTAAACGATAGCTGCGCAAACTTTTTATATCTCGGACTAAATCTTCCATGCTTTGGATGCGCGCGCGCAAAGTTTGGACTTGTTCATCCATTTCGCGAATCAACCTGTAACAAGCCATTTCAGGCTTACCAAAAATATAGTTGAGGAGATCCAAACGATGCTCATGAGCCTGAAGGCTCGGAGAATCGCCTCGCCCGCGATGATCGAATCCAACCCTGGCAAGATGGACAAAGGTACCCTGGCGGTAAGCCACCCGCAGCCAAAAATCCCAGTCCTCCCACCCTGTCCACGGCATTTGTTCATCGTATCCGCCAACTTCTTCCCAGAGCTTCTTT
>QHMS01000090.1 GCA_003217895.1 Verrucomicrobiota bacterium | reverse complement strand
TTCAACACGCTCGCCCTGCGTTACGGGCGGCAAATTTTCTTCAGGTTTGTCACCGGTAGCCTCGCGCCCATAAACCTCCAGCCAACCGGGCGCGACAAGAATTTTCCCTTCCGTTTTGAACGGCTCGCCCTCTACGCGCGTGATCCGAGTCGTGTTCTCGTATTGCGCAGGCGGAAAGAACACGGCCACAAAACGTTTGGTCACCATGTCGAAGAGCGCGCGCTCGTGATCGTCCAAGGACCGGGGAACGGCGCCTGTTGGAATAATGGCAAAGTGATCGCCCACTTTCGCGTTGTTAAAGATGCGCTTGTTTGGTTTGACCCAATTATTGTTCAGGACTTTTCGCGCGAATGGATTGTCGATCTTTCCCAATGTCGATCTGACTGTCGGAAGATAATCTTCCGGCAAAGCGCGCGAATCCGTGCGCGGATAGGTAATGGCCTTGTGCCTTTCGTAAAGCGCCTGCGCGATTTGCAGCGTGCGTTTCGCGGAAAACCCGAGCCGACTGTTCGCTTCGCGCTGCAATGCAGTGAGATCGTAGAGTTGAGGAGCCACTTGCGTAGTCGGCTTCTTTTCTTCCAGCTCGACGACGCCTTGTTTGCCGTTGCACTTGCGATGAATGGCCTCGGCAATTTCATGGTGCCACAGTCGCGGCGCGGCGCGATGCTCGTCCCAGAGCGAGCCTTTTTCAGAATCAAGCCGTTGCTCGGCATTCGGCAGATTCAATTGAAGACGAGCCAGCAGCCTCTTCGTTCTTTCAACTTCGCTTTCTTCTTTCTCGAACTCTTCGTCGAACCAGCGCCCCGCATATTCGCTTTCCGCGACTGCTGGGCGAAAAGTGCCGATGATCTCGTGCACCTCGCGCGGCTTAAACTCCTTAATTTTGTTCTCCCGATCGACGATGATGGTCAGCGTCGGCGTCTGGACGCGGCCGAGTGAAGTCACGGTGCTCCCGCGGCCGCCACTTAACCGCAACGTAAACGCGCGCGTTGCGTTGATACCGACGAGCCAATCGGCCTCGTTTCGGCTGCGGGCGGCGCTGGCCAGCGGTTGCATCTCAGCGTCGCTGCGCAATCGCGCGAACGCATCGCGAATAGCCTCCGGCGTCATCGATTGCAGCCAGAGCCGCTTGATCGTTTTTTTCGTGCGGGCGTATTGGGTGATGTAGCGAAAGATTAATTCGCCTTCGCGGCCCGCGTCGCATGCGTTGATGATCTCGGAAACGTTCTTGTCTTTGATAAGCTTGCGAAGAACATTGACGCGGCCGCTCATTTTCTCCGCGGGCTCGAGCTCAAATTCCATCGGCATGATAGGCAGCTTCTTCATGTCCCATTTGTCCTGTTCTTTCATGGAAGCAGGGACGGCGAGCGTAAAGAGATGGCCGACCGCCCACGAGATCAGGTATTTCTCGTTCTCGTAGTAGTCCTTGCCTTTCTTGAAGCCGCCAAGCGCTTTGGCGATGTCGCTGGCGACCGAAGGCTTCTCGGTAATGATGAGGGACTTGGACATTGGGGCTGGAATGGAAACTCAGTTATCGAGCTTTTGCAAGTGGGAGAGCTGTGGCGGCCTGTTCAAGCCGCACTACTCAGGCCTCTCGTAAGCGACGTCCAATTCCTGTGCAACGCGGTGTAGGAGACGGTCGTGCGTCCATAGTCTTGCCCCAGCCAAAAGCACAGCACCAAGCAGGTGCACGTCCACCCAGCTCAAACCGCGCCCCCACAATTTCCGCCGATCGATCAATGCTAGTAGTTCGCCAAACGTGGCATCCGGCAATTCCGGCAAAAGCATTAAGCGTGTTAAAACGTCAGCTCTGCGCGCGAGCGTTCCACAAGCCAGCTCGCCGATCACGGCTTGATGCACATGAATTTGTCTCGCTCCCAAAGCGTGACCGAATTCTTCGTCAGTCTTGTGCAAATGATCGATCCACACGGAGGAGTCTGCGAGCAGCTTCGTTTTCATTTCCAAGGCCTTCGACGTGGCGCGGCCTTCGCGTGGGGATCAGTACCCCCAAGGGCGATCAACCGCTTTGCCACGTGATCCTGGATCAAAGCCTGCAAACCCATGTGCACTAACTTCGTCTTTTCTTTTTCGCCCGTATACCGCTGCGCCTCAGCCAGCAGTTTATCGTCGATATTGATGGTGGTCCTCATGCATACAATGATGCATGAGACGTATGCATCCGTCAAAGGTTTATCCGAGCTTCACGAAGTATTTTCCGGGCAACTGCTTGACCAAGCGCTTCAGCTCCAACTGCAGCAGTGTCGATGAAACGGCTGCGCTCGACAACTCGCTCTTTGTGGTGACATCGTCAATGGAGGTTTCAGTCGCATCAATTGCGTCATAGACGCGGCGCTCTTCCTCCGAGAGCGGCGGCAATGGGCGCGCAGCAGCGGCGGGCGATGGCTTGGTCTCGGGAAGAAGAATCTGCAAATCGTCCAGAATGTCGCTGGCATCCATTACAAGCTTGGCGCCCTGCTGGATCAGGCGATTCGATCCCATCGCGCTCGGGGCGTTGATGTGGCCGGGCACTGCGTAAACCGATCGGCCTTGCTCCAGCGCCTGCGCCGCGGTGATGAGCGCGCCGCTGTTCAATCCCGCTTCAACTACCAGAATGCCGTGGCTCCAGCCGGAGATGATCCGGTTGCGCATCGGAAAAGTTTGTCGATCTGGATCAATTTCCATCGAAAACTCGGACACGACCGCGCCATTTCCGCTGCGGATTTTCTCGGCGAGCGCAGCGTTTTCCGGTGGATACAGTTTGGCCAAACCAGCTCCGATGACTGCGATCGTGCGCCCCTTCGCGGCGAGCGCCCCTTGATGAGCTGCAGTGTCGATCCCGCGCGCGAGTCCACTGATTATAGTCAGTCCGGCATAAGCAAGTTGGTAGGACAATTTCTTCGCAGACTCCGTTCCGTAATGTGTGGTGCGTCGCGCGCCGATCACTCCAATGGCGTGATGATCGCGCTCGTGCAGTTCGCCCCAAACGTAGAGCACGATCGGCGGCGCATGAATCTCGCGCAGTGACCGCGGATACGATGGCGACTCTTGCGTGATGACAGTCACGCCGAAATCACGGACCCGTTCGAGTTCACCTGCAAGATCGACGGTCGATTCCCAGTTCGAAATTTGGTCGGCAACCTCGCTGCCAATTCCTTCTACCTTACGAAGCTCGGTGCGCTTCGCCGCGAGGATTTGTTGTGGTTCCTTGAAAACCTCCAGCAATTTCCGCAGCCGCACCGGTCCAACGGTCGGCAACATATTGAGCGCGATGCAGGCTTCGGTCGCGTTCATTTCAAGGTTGTGGCGTGGGCTTCCAGCCCATCTTCTGTCGGCAGGATGCCGATGCCACGCCTAAAACGGGATCTCGTCTTCGTCCGGCGCGGCTGATGCTGAAGTCTTGGGCGGCGCGCTCGTCTTGGCGGCGCCGGTTTGTCGATCTTCGCCGGGGGCCTCAGCCGCCCCGGTTCCAGTAGGCCGACTACCCAGCAACTGCATGCTCTCACCGACGACGCGCAGCTTCGTTCGCTTCTGTCCGGTCTGCTTGTCATCCCAAGTGTCCATTTGCAAACGGCCTTCGACGAAGACCGGCCGTCCTTTTTTCAGGTATTCACCAGCGATCTCGGCAAGACGCGCCCATAGGACGACATCCACAAAGGTGACTTCCTCGCGTCTTTCTCCGCTGTCGGTGGTGTAAACGCGATTGACCGCAATACCGAGGTCGCAGACGGCGCTGCCTTTTGGCGTGTAGCGCACCTCTGGATCGCGGGTGAGATTTCCAAGCAGAATGACTTTGTTAAAGCTGGCCATGCGCGCCTTATAGCGAACTTATTTGGATTTTGCCAGCTTTTTCCCGAGTTTCTCCTTCTTGTCTGGGAGACGCTGGTAACTCTGGCGATACACTTCTGGATCGAGCTTAAATTTGGTGCGCATCTTCTCAATCGATCCCGGATCAGCGCTGAAGATAAAATTAACGTAATAGCCGGAGTCGAGCGTGCCGGCCATGTAGGAGAATTGACGCTTATCCATTTTTTGCACCTGTTCCATCTCGGCCCCTTCTTTTTGAAATTCCGACTCCAATCGGTCGATAATTTCCCTGATAGTGTCCTCTTTGCCCTGAGCGTTCAGCACCAGCAGCGCTTCGTAACGATGGTTCATACTTCTTCGACTTGTTCACCCCGCGAGCTCTGCGGGTTAAAGTTGTTCATCGCGGAAACGAGCCCGTTGTCAACCGCACATTTCACAGCTTCGACTGCGCGATCGATTGTGGATCGAACCAGAGGTTTCTCCTCCTCAAAAAAGCGGCTTAGGACATAATCGACCGATCCTTCGCGCGGCGCCGCGCCGATGCCGATGCGCAGCCGCGGAATTTCTTCAGTTCCGAATTGCACGATAATCGATTCAAGGCCGTTGTGGCCGCCCGGTCCGCCGCGCATACGCAAACGAAGGCGACCCAGCGGCAACGCAAAATCGTCGAGCACAACCAGGATTTCTTGCGACGCGATTTTGTAAAACTGCGCAACCGCGAAAAGTGGAAAGCCACTCCGATTCATAAAGCTCAGTGGTTTGATCAGCAGTACTGGGCCGCATTTCGCTGAGAGCGCGTCCCACTTTCCCGATCTTTCCCAAGTCGATCCAAACTGCGCGGCGAACTGATCGACCACCATGAAGCCGATGTTGTGACGCGTGGCCACGTACTCGGTGCCGGGATTTCCAAGACCTGCGACCAACCGAATCTGTGCTGAAGTAATTTGGCCTTCCGGCATCCATTCCCATCGCGCTCGGAGAGCGCGATCCACCGATTAAAGCTACTTTTTCTGCTCCTTCTCCTTTGGAGTCTTTTCCTTCGCAGCCGCAGCAGGCGCAGCTTCGCCCTGTTCCTTTTTCTCGGTGATCACTTCCGGTCCGGCGGCGGCCGCTTCCGCCTCGGCGACTACTGGTTCTTCCTCAACTACGGGCGCAACGACAGAAAATGCCGTCAGATCGGGCTGCACCTTGGGCGTTACTCCCTGTGGGAATTGAATGTCCCGAACGTGGATGGAATCGCCAATGTTCAGCTGCGAAACATCTACTGTGATCCGATCCGGCAAATTTGCCGGCAAACATTCAATTGCCAGCGCACGCAAGCTTTGCTCGAGCAATCCGCCAAAAGTTTTAACGCCAACGGCGATGCCTGTCGATTCCAGAGGAACTTCGGCCTGAATCATCTGGTCCATGGAGATGGCGTGAAAATCAACATGACGAATGTCGCCGCCGACGGGTGAGTGCTGCACTTCCTGCACGAGCGCGGTGCGACTTGATCCTTCGCCGGCGATCTCCAGTTCAACCAAAACATTTTCTCCGGAAGCCTGACTCATCATCGCGTTGATATCGCGCGCGGTGACTTGCAATGGCTGCGGTTTGTTGTCGCCGCCGTAGATGACGGCAGGAATCAGTCCGCGCGCTCTTAATTTGCGGACAGCGGAGCGTCCCACATTGGTTCGTGATTCTACCTTGAGCTTAACTTGTTTTGCCATTTTTTTCGTTCTCGATGTTGAACAGCGACGATACCGACTCGTCGTTGTGAATTCGTTTGATGCCCTCTCCGAGAAGCTCGGAGATGCAGAGCACCGTGATCTTAAATCCGTCCACGGTGCGCACCGGGGTGCTGTTGGTGGTAACTAATTCCGTAATTTTCGATTTTTGCAAACGCTGAATGGCGACATCCACGAGCACCGCGTGCGCCACACCGGCATAAACATCACGCGCGCCACGCTTTTTTAGAAGCTCAGTCGCCGATGTCAGCGTGCCGGCGGTTTCAGTGAGGTCATCCACCAGCAGCACATCAGAACCTTCCACATCGCCGATGAGATAGGCCGCTTCAGTCTCGGTTGCGCTTTTGCGTTCCTTCGCCACGATGGCCAGGTTTGCGCCGAGAGCTTCCGCGTAAGCCGATGCCATCTTCAGCCCGCCGAGATCGGGAGAAACCACAGTTGTTTTGCCCGTGAGCCGTTTGCGCAAATACTTGATCAACACCGGCAGGGAATAAAGGTGGTCCACCGGGATATCGAAAAAGCCCTGCACCTGTTGCGCGTGCAGGTCCATGGTGAGCACGCGGCTCACGCCTGCAGCGTGCAGCAAATTCGCGACGAGCTTCGCCGTGATCGGCACTCGTGGCTGATCTTTACGGTCCTGGCGCGCGTATCCGAAAAATGGAATAACAGCCGTGATCCGGTCCGCGCTGGCGCGCCGTGCTGCGTCCACCATGATCAGCAACTCCATCAAATGCTGATTGGTCGGGGGAGAAGTAGGTTGGATGATGAAAACGTCGTGCCCGCGAATATTCTCCTCAATCCTGACGTAAGTCTCGCCATCGGGAAACGAGCTGATGGTCGCCTGACCGAGCGGGACCCCGATATACTTGCAGATCCGTTCTGCCAAATCGCGATTGGCCGTGCCGCTAAATACTTTTAATTCTGGCTGAAGCGCAAACATCGGAAGCATCTAACTTAGGCGCGCGGAAACCGCGTTGGCAATCTTCAAAAGTTGCCAAGGATCATTTCTGTGGCGAATAGTTTTGGTATTCGAGGATTTCTCCGATGAGTTCCGACGCAATCCGAATAGAACGCCCGACAACCAATTCAAAGTTGTTTGCGCACACGCGCTGGGATGTTTTCCCAGCCGCAGCGGGGTTTTTTCATTTGGCGTATTTCCTGGCTCTCTATTTCCTTTTCCCGCACGCGCCGCTGTGGGTGATGCTCATCCTCGGATTTATTTACTCGCTGATGATCAACGCGAACATCAACGGGGTGGGGCACAATTTCATTCATAATCCGTTTTTCCGCTCCAAATTCCTGAATCGTTTGTTTGGAATCACGCAATCGATCGGCTGCTGCTTTTCGCAGACGATGTACGACGCGGTGCACATGCAGCATCACAAGGGGAACTCGGACCGCCAGGATGAAAATGGCGACACGATCGATTGGTTGTCGATCTATAGACATAGCCATGATGGCGAAGCCGAAAATCCGTGGCGCTATGTCTTTTTAGGTTTCTTTCGCGATGATGTCGGTGCAATCAAACGCGAACTGCGCAAGCGCAATAACGGCGATGATTTCTGGGGCAATATCGAACTGTGGGCGTTCGCTATGACGCTGCTCGTGATGGCGATCATTGTCCCGACCTGGCCGATTCACGTCATTAACTGGCGGTTCATGTTGTTTTTTCTGCCGTTCTGGTATCTCGGTCACTGCTTCAGTTATTTGAACGGCTATTATCGTCACTACGGGGCGAACCCCGATAAACCGATTGCCTGGGGCGTAAGCAGTTACGGAAAAATCTACAACTGGCTTTTCTTTTACAACGGTTACCACGCCGAGCATCATTTCCGCCCGAAAGTGCACTGGACGAAGATGGAAAAGTTTCGGCAAAACATTGCCGATTTGCAGAAGCAGGAAGGCGTTCGCACGATCAAGCGCGCGCACATGCTCGGCTTTCTCGATCCCGATCTGCCAAAACGTGGCCAGCGCGCAGGTGTAGCGGTCCCGCCCTTGGGCGGGATGTCAAACGTCGAATCGAAATAACGCGCTCGCCGCGGCGAGCGCCTCTACAATGTCCGGGTAGCGCACGCCTTCTGGCGTGTTGGTTTCGGCGTCGCGCCGAAACAGGCTTTTCATTGGGCTCGTTTGCACAACGCGTGAGGAAACCGCAAGGAAAGTTCGCAATCGCGAGGACCGAGCTCGCTCCCCCTGCATAGGCGGGACGAGACGCGCGCGCTACCCAGCAAATCTCGCGCGGAGCTTTTCTTTCTTCGCTTCGCACTCTTCCTGCAATCGGCGGATCTCAGACGAAAGCTGTTTTTCCAGCGATTCGACTTCGTCGAACTTTCCCGCGGCTTGTGCCTTGCGAATCTGGTCATTCAGGAAAAGCTCTTTCTCCGCGATCTTAGCCCGGTACATGGAATCGATTTCCGCGATTTCTTTCTTCTGGTTTTCAGTGAGCGAGATCGACGGCGAGCTCTTTTCGAGTCGTTCCATCGCTAATTCGTAGGCCGATTTCATTCCTTTATCTTACTCTTACTCGTGCTCCTGTTCTTGCTCTTTTTACGAAAGGGAAGAGGCGAATTAGCGCCCGTTTTTACTCGGTCGCTCGTTACTAAACCCGTGGCGAATTGCGTCTGCGAAATCAATTCCTAAATTGTCTTAGTGCGTTTACCAATCAAACTCCTGAGCATTGATTTCGACGGCACACTTGTGTCGCGAGTTAGCGAACCAGTCCTCGACGCGCGGTGCATGGAAATGATTCGCAAATTGCAGAGCGTCGGTGCGATCTGGGCGATCAACACCGGTCGCTCCGTGGATCTGCTCGAATCCGGGCTCACCGATTTCGCGTTTCCCGTCCGCCCAGATTTCATTCTCACGACCGAGCGCGATGTTTTTCGTCCGGGTCAAAATGGAGACAAATGGGAACCTTTTGGCGATTGGAACGAGCGGTGCGCCCGCGATCACGCCGAGTTGTTTTCTTCGGCTGACTCCGTTCTTGCCGAAGTCGTGGATTTCGTAACGGAACAAACCAAAGCGCGTCTCATTTACAACTCGGAAGGACTGGAAGGTCTTGTCGCAG
>QHMS01000299.1 GCA_003217895.1 Verrucomicrobiota bacterium | reverse complement strand
TCAGCATGGACGGTGCAGTTTGCCACACTCCCGGTGTGCAGGTAGGCGTTGGTGTCGCTGAACCTGCTACGGTAGGTGTAGCTGTAGGCGTTCCTGTCACAGTCGGCGTGCCCGTTGGAGTCGGGCTGGCACAGCCTATGCCAGTAACGACATTGATCTCCACCGAAGTGATGGTGGTAGAACCGTTGTAGCCACCCACCGTTACTGCTGTGTTACCCACATGCGTACCCGCAGGGAATGCGCGCTGTACGTTCAGAACCGGCCCACTGCTCCAACTGTCGGTGGCTGCGTCGTAGATTTGCGTGATGTTCGTAGTATCCGGGGCGAGCACTTTCTTATCGGCGGCTTTAGGCGAGGCGGCCGAACCGGCGAAGGGATTGCCACCGCCAAATATCCACAATTTAGCGCTGCAGAGCACGGCCCCGCCCGGCACATTGATGGGCGTCGGGATATTAGCTCGCTGTGTCCAGGTGTCGGTCGCAATGTTGTAGTCCCACAACGAATTTAGGATGGTGTTGTTGGAATCGCGCCCGCCAGCTACGTACAGATGACCGTTGACCACGCCAAAGCCCGCGCCCCCGAACCCTGCCGGCGCCGGTATGGGGGTCTTCGTCACGAAGGTGTTAGCCACCGTGTCGTACTCCCAGGTCTGGAGGAACGCCGGGGTGATGTTACCAGTAGAATAACCACCCACCAGATAGATCTTGCCGTTATAGTAACCCGAGGCCATGAACGCTCGCACGTCAGGCATGTTCGCTCCAGTGGACCACACACCCGTGGCGATGTCGTAGATGCGCGTGGTATTGACTACGACGCCGGTGGTGGGATTGTCGCCACCGAAGACGAAGAGCTTGTTCACGTTCGGTGCATACACGCCTGAAGCCTCGGCGTTGTTTAGATCTGGCACTGGCGTCAGAGGCGTCCACGTGTTGGTCGCCGGGTTAAACTTCCCAAACTGGTTGATGGTGCCACCAGCCGAGAAGGAGTAACCGCCTCCCTCATACGCAAAGGTGCCATCGCTGTCCATGAAACCGCCGTAATGATCGATCGCTACCGGCGCAGCCTGCGTCCACGCCCCGGGCGTGCACACTGGCACGCAGGTGGGCGTCGGGGTAGCCGATCCTGCTACCGTAGCTGTCGGCGTGGGCGTGGGCGTCCCGCATACTACCAGCCGGAAAGCTATGTCGCTGAGGTTCCCCGTTCCAGTGTCTCCGATGAACGTGGTCCCGCCGGTTACAGGGTCGATGTTGTAAACAGCGTCGCTGTTCCCAGGCGTTGCGAACAGAACGCCATCGGTTGGACGGATACCCAGACCGTCGTAGTAATTATCAATCGGCACGCTGGTGATGATGTGCCCATCAACGGGCGAGAGGGTATTCAGAACACCCGATGCGGTCTGATATAGCGTGCCATTGGGAGCAAAGGCGAGACCTCCGCCTACGCCTGCAGTGGTATCGCCGATAAAGGTGGCGAGGGCCGTACTGAGGTTGATGGTATACAACAGGCCTCCGGGACTAAACGCGTTCGAGGTGATCCCGTAGAGCACGCCAGTGCCTGGCTGGAAGCTCAGGTCGCCGATACTGAGCGGCGTTCCTTTGTCGTTGATCACGCCTATGTTGGCGATCAATGCGCCGGTATCGGGATTGACTTGGATCAGCGAGCTGGGGCTGCCACTCGTTACAGTTGTAGCAAACAGGCGGCCGTCAGGATGGAAGGCAAGCCCGGTCAAGCCCGTGCCCGCAACAGGCGTGCCCACGAGTGTGCCTTGGCCATTGGCTTGATTGATGGTGACCAGCGCGCCCCGATTTAGTGTGCCGTTGCCATTGCTGCCGTACATCGTCAAGGACGGTGTGCAGCTAGGTGTTCCCGTAGGTGTGGCCGTTGCTGTTGGAGTGGGCGAGGCACAGCCTTGCAGGATGTAGCTTTGCCCGCCAGTAGCCGCACCACCCGCGCCATTGCAGAAGTATTGGTTAAAGGTGGTGTCGTTTTTCTGCACTCCCGCTGTGGCGCTGCTGTTGCCATTGGCCACCGAGCCGTAGATCACATCAAAGCGTGTCTGTCCCTCATACAATCTCAGCTCGTAGTTGGCCGGCAGGGCCGTATTGGCAAAATACACTGCGCGCCATTCAATGTTGAAGATCCGATTGGGCGCAGTGCCCGATACCGAGGTGTAAACACCGCACGTGCCCCCTGGGTAACCCGTGCAGCCAACCCAGCCCAGATTATCCGTGCGCTGGTCGTCCCAGTACGGGAACACCGTATAGTTGTGGGAAAGCCACGGCAGACAAATGTTGGTAAAGTCGGTAGCCATGGTCGTGAACTGAGCAGGGCCATTAGACGATACATTGATGCTCGTGAAAGGCGTGTCGTAGAGGGTGTATGAGAATGGCAATGGAACATTGGTCACCACATCGTCACCGTGATTGCCGCTGTCTGTTGTGCCTGGCACGATGCTGCCCCCTATCTGAGTGATCACGTATTGGTTGCTGGGCGGACACGTAGGCGTCGGAGTTGCTGAACCGGCCACAGTAGGTGTTGCTGTGGCAGTAGCTGTTGGCGTTGAAGTTGGCGTGCGTGTCGCTGTGGGTGTGGCTGTGGCTGTAGGCGTGGGCGTTCCACAGCTCCCGACAATGCCATTCAC
>QHMS01000089.1 GCA_003217895.1 Verrucomicrobiota bacterium | reverse complement strand
ATATTTTTTACCGCCGAATTCAACCGAGAAATTGCCTGCCTCTCCCCCTACCGTGTATGCGGTATAAAGCGTGCCTGTGGGGTCGATGAAAAATCCGGTGCCGCAAATTTCGCTGTGCTCATCGACCCCGTGAATCTTGACGACGGCTTTGGCCGCGCGCCCGAAAATTTCTTTGACGTGTTCGCTGATCGTTGTGGCGGACTGCTCCTGTGCAAAAAGCAGACTCCCGCCTGACCAGAAAATCAGGGCGATTGCGATTACGCTGCGTTTAGAACCTGAAAGTGGGCTCATAACTCACGGGGACGCTATCGAGCACGTAACGCGGAGGGGCGGCTCGGTGAGTCTGGGCGCTTTCATTAAAAGTGCGAACCGGCTGCGTCCTGAGAAACTGCATTGAGGCCGGCGATGCAAGGTTCAATTCTCCCTCGGCACTCACCGGCGTCGATAAGGCCGGCGGACTCTGGAGAGCGACGCGAGCCGTCTCGGGTTGCTGATAAATCTTTAGCGAAATGACAGCGGCGCAAACGAGGACCGCGGTGACAGCAGCGGGATACGAGACCAGCGAACCAACATTCAGGCCCAACGTGAAGGCGTGAGCGCGTTCCAAGCAGATGCGCCAAAGCGGCTGACGAAGCAATTCATCGCGCTGCCGGCGATGAAATTCGTGCAGGAAATTTTCAAAGTAGCCCGGTGGCGGTTGCTCGTAGCGCTTCAGTCGAAGCAGCCTCGCGATTTCCCTATCGTCAAATTCCTCCATTTTTTAGCGCCGGTTAAGAAACAGGATTTTTTCGAAATTCGTCCAGATAATTTTGCAACTGCCTATTCGCGTAGAAGAGCCTCGAACGTACCGTTCCTTCCGAAACGCGCAAGACTTTGCTGATTTCCGCGTGGGGCATCCCTTGGATATGAAACATGGTGACCACAGCTCTGTGATCTTCAGACAGTTTCATCATGGCCTCGTTCAATCTTCGCTGTAGCTCGGAGAGATCTGCTTCCCGCACCGGACTGCTGGTCGCGGTCGCTTCCATGAATTCTTTGTCGTTTTGGATGCTCGCGTCCACGTCATCCAAGCTCAGTTGAAATCGGCGGCTGCGCTTCTTCAGAAAATTGAGCGTCATATTCACGGCGATGGAATGAATCCAGGTGTAGAATGACGATTTACCGCGAAAACCGCGGATGGCTTTGTAAGCTTTGGCGAAAATGTCCTGCAAAAGATCGTTCGTATCCTCATGGTTCGACGTCATGTTATAGACGAGACCATAGAGCCGCGGCGTGTATTTGACGACCAGCTCATCAAAGGCTGCCGCGTCGCCCGCTTGCGTGCGCTTCACCAACTCCTGATCTGGGTCGACCCTCGGCTGGTCCATGGTCTCGCGCTTAGTTTTAGCACGAGCCTCCAAACCGGACGATAACAAATCGGAAATCCGACGGGCGGGGAGGGCTAGAACTCGATCCATCTTCGTTAATCCTGCGGCCGATCACCGCCGGTCGCGGAGCGACATCAACCAAAGCAAGTTCCCCAGCGCGGCGATAAAAGCTGCTACATAAGTGAGCGCGGCCGCGTTGAGCACCTTATTCACGCCCGCGGCTTCAGTTCCCGGCTGCACAATACCCATCTCGCGCAAAATAATTTTCGCCCGACGCGAAGCATCGAACTCCACCGGCAACGTGATCAATTGGAAAACCAGCAGAATCAGGTAGCAGTAAATGCCGAGCGTGATCAGGCCGGTGATCCCAAAGAAAAGCCCCCCGATGATGATGAACGGCAGCATTTGCGATGCGACCATCGTCACGGGCACAATCGCCACGCGCGCTTTCAGCGGCGCGTACGCTCGCGCGTGTTGAATCGCGTGCCCGGTCTCGTGCGCAGCGATGCCAAGCGCTGCTACCGAAGGCGTATGATAAACATTGCTCGACAGGTGCAGCTTCTTGTCTCTGGGATCGTAATGGTCGCCGAGAAAATCGTTCGTCTCCACGACGTCCACATCATGAATTTGGGCCGCTTGCAGAATTTCGCGCGCGCACTCTGAGCCGGTTATGTTCGAGCTCGCCCGCACCTCGCCCCATTTTCGGAACGCGCTGGTCACACGGATCTGCGCCCAAATTCCGAGGATCAACGGGACGCCGATGTAAAGCAGCCAGTGAGAACCGCCAAAACCATATGGATAAAACATGTCGAGGGTAATTTAACGCGGCAAAGCGACTTGTCACTTTGCAGCTGCGAAATTAGACGCTCCGCCGCGTTGCGCGTTCATTCGCAGGGCACATTCCGAGCGAAGCGAGGAACTTCATATAGGATATCAAGTCACGCTTCGACCTGAGCGTGTCGTAAACTCCGTGGGCGAGATCCTTCGCTGCGCTCAGGACGCCACGCCCAGCGCGTGGTCAAATCTCCAATTGCTTGGGAAACCGGGACAAAATTTTGCAGCCTGCTTTAGTGACCAAAACCACGTCTTCCAGCCGCACTCCGCCCAGACCGGGATAGTAAAGGCCCGGCTCAACCGTGAGAACCTGTCGATTTTTCAGCGTCACTTTTTGCAACCGTGGATGCTCATGAATTTCCAGACCAAGACCATGACCAGTGCCATGAAAGAATCCGACGCGTCTGCCTTTTCGAATCGTGGTCGGAAACCCGCGGCTGGCGAAGAATTCCTGGATAACCTTATGCACCGTCATTCCGTCCACGCCTGCTTTGACTCTTTTTAAGGCCAGCGCTTGCCCGCCTTTCACCGTGTTCCAAAGTTCTCTCTGCGCTTCGCTCGCGCGACCGCGCAAAACTGTGCGAGTCATGTCGCCAAAATATCCGGTCTTCGCGTCGCGCGGAAAGACATCCAGGATAATCAATGAATCGGCGTAAAGCGGGCCGTGGCCGCGCTCGTGCGGGTCGCACGCCTGGTCGCCACCGGCGACAATTGTGCCAGTCGGGATACCGCCCGCGCGCAAAATCGCGGAATCAATTTCCGCTCGGAGCACTTCGGAGCTCAGCGTTTTGCCGTTCCAAAGCAACCGTTTTCCTGAACCAGGTTTGGACGCTTTCAAAACTTCAACCGCGCGTTTGAGTCCTTTCTCCGTGATCCGCAGCGCCTGCCCCATCATTTCGACTTCCTTGTCCGATTTGGCTTCACGCTCCGGCCAAAACAATCCGTTCGTCGCCCGGACACGGACTTTGTTCGCGGCGAGCTCCTCTGCGTAGCGAAGCGGAAAATTTGCGGGAACCATTGCAGACCTTACGCCGCGTTTCTTGAGAAAGTGCGCGAGCACCTTTTCGTAAGCTGGCGCCTTTTTCGATTTTCCCTGCACTTCGCGCTCGAGCTCGCTGAACATGACGAATTCGTCCGCATCGGCCTGTTTGCGGCCGCGATCGATTTCCAAATCGCTCAAGACCAGCGTGCGCTTGCCATTTATCTGTAGAAAAATAAATGGATCGGGCGCCCAAAATTTCGTCGCGTAAAGCATGTCCGGATCGGTTTCACTGGCCGCGACGATGAGGCGGCCGGGCTTGGTTTTTGGTTTGGTCATGTGGCCTGTAGCTTTCATCGGCAATGTCGCTGGAGCAACTTTTTCATTAATACCCTGCTTTAGCTGGGTGCGAAAAGCGCGAACTCGTTCTCAAACTGCTTTAGCAGTTTTCCCCTGAATCGCACAGAAAACCGCTAAAGCGGTTCCGCCGGGTAATGCGCGATGGCCACCGCATCAAAGCGCGGTGTTAATGAAACGCTCCTCTAGCTCCTTCGCACTTCCAATTGCTTTCGCAAAATCCAGTGCAGCAGCACAAGTAATCCAAGCATGGATCCGATCAAGACGATCGTGTCGAAGGTAAACATGCCAAATTTGATTCCGAAATAACGTTTCTCCGGCCCGAAGAACACGTTCGGCCTTTTACTTCGGCGATAATCGTTCTGTTCCATCTCAGCCTTCGAGAGCAAGTCCGACACCTTTTGATTAACGTAGAGTTGTTCGGCTGTAACCGGCCCCTTCGCCTCTCTGAAAAGCGAAGGATCGAACTTCTGTTTTCCGGCGATGACAGGGTCAACCAGCTTCAGATAGTGCTCGATTTCCCTCGCGGAACGGCCTTCGAGGCCCGAAAGCAATGCCAAAACATCCTTCAAATCATTGAGACGCGCGCGTTGTCCGAGCGTCTTCGCCTTGGGCGCGAGCTTTTGAATTTCGTCATTAGCCCAATCTTGACGTAGCGTGAGCGGATTAAGCTTGGCTTGAGCGACAATCATCTCTTCGTAGGACCAGCGCATGGCGATAAATTGACAGACCAATGGCACCTGCAGCTTGCTCTCCGATTTTATGGTCTTGTCCGTGTCCGGATGTTCGGTGAACCAATGTGAGAGCGAGTGAAGCAGAGCGAGGTTCCGATTCATGTCCTCGTATTTGATCAATGCGCCGCCCATGATGATCTGCGGAATCAAAACGAGCGGCACGATGTTGGCCGCCGTTTTCGGGTCGGCCACCAGCGAAGAGATGAGCAGACCCAGCGCTACGCCGCTCATCGCAGTCATGAACATGATCCCGAGATCTATCCAGAACATTCCTCGGATCTGCAGAACGGAATTGCCGATCAGGACATACAGAATGCATTGAATGAGGGCAAAAACACCGAGGGTGAGAGTCTTCGAAATGACGTAGTACGACAAGCGAACCTTAATATTGCGCTCGCGTTGCAGAACGGGCCGATCACGAATGATGTCATCAGCGCTGTTGGTCAGGCCAAGAAACATCGCCACGATCAGACCGAGAAATAAAAACGTCGGAATGTGATAAGCAGAAGCGAAATCGTATGTCCCATTCTCTGAATAGCGCAGGATCGTCGCAATCAGCAGCGCCAGCACTGGCGAAACCCCAATCGTGATGACGAGGTTGGCGCGGTTGCGCAGTTTGCTTGTAAAAGAGCGGCGCAGCAGGGTGCGAAATTGCGTCCACTCATCGTGCCAGCGAAATGGGAGCCGCTTTCTTTCGACTGGTGCGACAGGCAACGGCGCAGCCTCCTCCTGGCGCAGGGAAACTTGCTTAACATCCTGGATCAATCGGAACGCCTCGTACTTATCACGCCAGAAGTCCGGCGAATAACGCCGCGACGCGACGAGCTGGCCGCGGCTGTTTTCTTCGAAAATGATGTCGCCGCTTAAATCGCGCAGCGGCGTCTCGAGCACATCAAAAATGAATTCCGGCCGGGTCGTTCCGCACGATGGACACGCACCGAGTTCCGCACCGAACTGATGTTGATGCTCTGCCTCGGCAAAATAGCGCAGCATATCGGACGGCGTCCCGAAAAAGGCGAGGCGCCCGCCCTTGTCGAGCAAGATTGCCTTGTGAAACATCTGAAAGAGTTTCGAGCTCGGCTGATGAATCGTGACAATGACGATTTTGTTGTGTGCCAAGCCTCGAATGATTTCCATGACATGCTCGGAATCCTTCGAGGAAAGGCCGGAAGTCGGTTCGTCGAACAGATAAACGTCCGACATCCCGATCATATCGAGCCCGATGTTGAGACGTTTCCGCTCGCCACCGCTAAGTAGTTTTCTCTCCGGACTGCCGACGACGGCGTCACGGCGTTCGCCCAATCCAAGCTCGATTAGTTTTGCTTCCAAGCGCCGGGAGCGATCGCGTCGTGACAGGTGCGGCGCACGAATCGCTGCCGCAAATAGCAGGTTTTCGCCGATAGTCAGGTGTTCGTCGAAGGCGTCCTGCTGCGGCATGTAACTGATGTACTGCTTCAACGTGTCAACATTCTGGTAGAGCGACTGTCCGTTTAGAAAAACATCTCCGCTGGTCGGCTGGAGCTGGCCGGCAAGCACTCGCAGCAGTGTGCTTTTTCCAGAACCGCTCGCGCCCATCACGCACACAAGCTCGCCGCGCGTCACACTGAATGAAATTCCGTCCAGACCAATCTGGCCTTTGCTAAAACGGTGCGTGACCTCGTTGACCTCAAGGGTGCGAATGATGTTGCGCTCTTCCTCGATGATGCGTTCCGAAAAGTTGCATCGCAGAATCTGTCCGACGTCGATTCGAATGGTATCGCCGTCCTTCAGCTGCGCAGTCGTGCGCACGGCCTCGTCGCCGACCATGATCGGACGGTCCGCTTCGATCACCTCTAATTGGCCGACGCGCTGATCGTAGTCGCAAAAAATCTTCAGCACCACGTCACCGCTCGTGCCCGGGGAAAGCAGAATATCGTCAGCCTGGAGACGGCTCGGGTCGTTCGACACCAAATATTCCGATTTGGAAGCTTTCAGTTGGAACCGGCCGCCCAACGCGCGAGCGCGCCGGCGCAGGTCGCTCAAATCTAATTCGCTGTCGTTATGGAAGACGATCTTATCTTCCAGCGTCGCTTCCACCTGCGTGCCGGCTTTCAATCTGATTCCGTTGAGCTCGGCATTTACATCTCGCAGCGCCTTCACCCGCAGCTTCAATCCGAAGGTCACCCGGAGTGCGCTCTCACGTGTCCGCGATCGCTCCAATTGCACTTCATCCGAATCTCTGCTCACACGGATGAAAATTTGCGGAAGCGAAACGTTCTTCTTGGCGTTGAAATATTGCGCCAGTTCCTGATAACTGAGAACCTGGTCGCCGACCAAGATGCGCTGGCCGGGATAGATCCGACAAAAGCCGCCGCGCGCCAATGGTCTCCCTCGCACTGAGACGTTCTGGCCGCTGTAATTTTTCAACAAAATCAGATCGTGATAACGAAAGGCCATCAGGTGATCCGCTTCGCTGAGGCTTTTCAGAATTATGTCGGCCTTGCCGTCCCGCCCGAAAGAGAGCGATTCCAGCGGCGATGCGCCATGTTGATAGATCGATGGATCCGAATCCTCCGACGCGTTGAGTTGATAAACGATATCGATCGCCTGCGCAGCCATGCCCATTTGCGACATGAACGAATAGAACGCCACCACCTCTTCCTGTTTCAAACCAGCTTGCGAAATCAGGTCGTAAAGCTGCACTCCGAGCATGATCTTGCGTTCGGTGCTCAGTTGTGCGCCCAGTTTTTGCGCCATCACAGCGAGGTCCTGCTGCTCGTAAAGCGCTTGCCTAAACAGCTGTCGCAGCTCGGAGTAAACCGCCTCTGGATAATCGTAGCGGAGGAAACCCAGGCTCGAGTCGATCTCCTCCTCCATTATCACGCCGTCTGCTTTCGTGAAACTCGCCAGGACTTGGATCAACAGCGGCAACAGGTTCGGCCCCTCCGAAACGCTGCGCGGCTTCCGCAATGCCCGGCGCATCCAGCGACGACCAGTCCGCCGCACACGATACGCAAAGGGGGTCACCCGCTGCACAGCGCGATCGATCTTATCTGCCACGGATGAAACGAGCTCTGTCATATGAATTGCCGATGTAAATTTTACCCGAAACCGGCAAGGGGCGCAATGCGGCTTCGCCCCGTTGAATTGAACCGTTGAAGCCTTTGAGCCGTCAGATAGGCAAAGGTGCAAACGTTTACAAGGGCATTTCCGAAATAATTATGGAACGATGCAACGGTCTAACCAATCACGCGGGCTTGCCCCATTTTGCATTGCCAATTTGTTCATGGTAATTTTTAAGAAGGTTAACAGTTTTTATGGCTCAGTTCGATCGCAACTCTCAAAAGGAGAATAAGCACCGCGGGGGCGAGCCCAGTTTTAACTGGCGCGGCGTCATTCTCATCGTGATCGCTTTCACTCTGATTGCGATGGCGATGGTCTTTTACCGGGGCGGGATGCAGCCGGTTGAGGACGTGCCGTATAACCGTTTCCTCGAGTTGCTGGAGAACAAACAGATCGTTAGCGACAAAAATTATCCGCTCCAGTTGGTCGTGGAAGACGGTCGGCCAACGCAGACGTTGCGCGGCGCGTACGTCCGCCAGGGCGCCGGCTCAGCGCCGTCACAGCCGGTGCCGTTCCGGACCACGGTCTATTTGAATTTCACAAATGATCTGCAGAAAAAACTCACCGACGCCGGCATTCAGCCCGCCATCAAGACGGAGTCAAACATGCTCGCGCAGACTGTGGTCGGGTTCTTGCCGATCGCCCTTTTCCTGCTCGTGCTTTACTTCCTGTTTCGCCAGCAAATCCGCATGGCCGGAAAAGGCGCGCTTAACTTCGGTAAATCGAAGGCGCGCATGCTCGCCCGGGACAAAAACAAGATCACATTTCGCGACGTGGCTGGAGTCGAGGAAGCCAAGGACGAAGTGCAGGAGCTGGTCGAGTTTTTGCGTGACCCGAAAAAATTTCAGAAACTCGGCGGCCGCATTCCAAAGGGCGTGTTGATGGTCGGCCCGCCGGGCACGGGCAAAACGCTGTTGGCCCGCGCCATCGCAGGCGAAGCGGATGTTCCGTTCTTTTCAATCAGCGGCTCGGACTTTGTTGAAATGTTCGTGGGCGTCGGCGCGAGTCGTGTGCGCGACATGTTTGAGCAGGGCAAAAAATCCGCGCCGTGCATCATCTTCATCGACGAAATTGACGCTGTCGGGCGTCATCGTGGCCATGGCGTAGGTGGCGGCCACGACGAGCGCGAGCAAACCTTGAATGCGTTGCTCGTGGAGATGGACGGCTTCGATACGCAGGAAGGCGTGATCATTATCGCCGCCACGAACCGCCCGGACGTGCTCGACCCCGCCTTGCTGCGACCGGGACGTTTCGATCGCCAGATCACTGTCAATCTGCCAGACGTGAAAGGACGCGAAGAAATTCTGCGCGTGCACGCGAAGAAAGTGAAGCTGGCCGAAGGCGTCGATCTCGCAGTGGTCGCGCGTGGCACGCCCGGTTATTCCGGCGCGGAGCTCGCGAACGTCATCAATGAGGCTGCGTTACTCGCGGCGCGGCGCGGATTAAAGGGAATCACGCTCGCCGAACTCGAAGAAGCTCGCGACAAAGTCCGCTGGGGCAAAGAGCGCCGCAGCCTTGCGCTCAGCGAAAAAGAAAAGCAGAACACCGCGTATCACGAAGCGGGTCACGCATTGTTGCTCGAACTTCTTCCGCACACCGAGCCGCTACACAAGGTCACCATTATCCCGCGCGGCCCCTCTCTCGGATCCACAATGTGGTTGCCCGAGGAAGATAAATACACCAACCGCAAAAACGAGTTGCTCGCCGGTCTTGCAGTTAGCATGGGCGGCCGCGTTTCGGAGGAAATCATCTTTGGCGACATCACTAACGGCGCCCGCGGCGACATCAAAATGGCTACGGCGATTGCGCGCCGGATGGTTTGCGAATGGGGCATGAGCGAGAAAATGGGCATGGTCGAATACGGCGACCACGAAGATTACGTTTTCCTCGGACGCGATATCTCTCGCGCGCGCGACTACAGCGAAGCGACTGCTGAGCAGATCGATCGGGAAGTGAAAAAACTCCTCGACGACGCGTACCAACTCGCCAAGACAACG
>QHMS01000338.1 GCA_003217895.1 Verrucomicrobiota bacterium | reverse complement strand
GCGAGCTCTAGCTTGCAGGCGAGGACGGCCGCGCGACGGGGATAGGCACGATGCCTGTGTTACGCGATCGTCAGCTCCAGAAGTTCATCAACTGTGTTGGCGCTGTCCAAACTCATAATGCACTTACGAAATTTCTCGCATTGATCCTTGCCGATTACGTCGCCACCAAGCGCCGTGAATTTCACCGCGATTTCTTCCTCGGTCATCGGATCCCGCGGATCGCCCTTGGGCACATCGACACGAGTGGAATGTGATTTGCCGTCGTTAGTCGTGATGGTCACGCGGCTCGGCTGGAACTTGGGAAAGAGCGCTTCGAATTCTTCGTTGGCGACTACTTTTATCTTGTCCATGATTGGAATCAGCGACTTGTCCAGCACACGGTGCTCTTTGAACTGCAGGGGTGTTACCATTCCGTCTACCAGCCCGACGGCCATGCAATAGGGCAGCGAATGATCGGCGGTTTCCTTCGAGTCGGGTCGATACTTGTGCGGGTCGCCAAGAATGTCAGCGGCGCGGGCGATCACTTCGACTTTGATCTCCTTCACGTCGGCGGCCTTGATCTTGTTTTCTTTTACGGTCTTCATCATTGCAGTGAGCGGCGCGTGGCTTAGCGCTTCAATGGGAAAACTCTTCATCCCGCAATCCAGAATGCGATAATGCGACTTCGGCGACGTCGGCAGATCTGTGACCAAGCCCTCGCCGTCGAAACTCGCAGGCTGTCCCTTGTATTGCACGTGACCGAACACGGCAAACAAACCTTCTTTCCCATCGATGATGTGCTCTGGGCCAGAGAATCCTTCTCGCGCAAGAAGCGCGCTTTCGGCGCCCATGCGTCCGGCCCAGGGATCGACCGTGTTTTTCATGTTGGTCAGCTTGCCGGCTGTGACAGCACCCGGACAAAATGTTCGCGACGCGCTGATGCCGATCGCCGACACCATTTGTTCCGCTGTGAGATTCAATACGCGGCCTGCTGCCACCGGCGCGGCAAAGGCGCTCAATGTTGCGTGATGCCAGCCGTATTCGCGCACACCCGGACGCCCGATTTCACAAAGGCGCATTTCGATTTCGTAGGCAATAATCGTGGCCAGAATTAAATCTTTGCCGCTCAGACCTTCGCTTTCGCATAGCGCGAAAGGCGCGGCGATCAGATCGCTGGGGTGGCATGGATCAGCTTTCCAATAAATGTCGTTGTAATCCATGGCGCGGATCATGTGACCGTTCAAAAACGCGGCATCGACTGGGTTGGTCTTGAAGCCTGAGACAAATGCCGTGGCGTTCCCTTTGCCACCGGACATCGCGCGGTAATGCTTTAGCAAAATCTTGGCGTCTTCCTGCTGACTGCCGCCCAGCGCGCAGCCGATGGAGTCGAACCAAAATAATTTCGCTGCTTGAATTGCCTCTCGCGAAAGATGCTCGTATTTCAGCGCGCAGGCCCACTCCGCGATAATGTGCGAGAGAAGACGTTTTGATTCAGTTGGTTGCATGATGACTCGTTTGACGGCGAATCACACGAATCACGCCAAAATCACTGTGCAGCAAATTGAATCTAGAAACGTGTTGAATCGAAATAGGCTCGTTAAA
>QHMS01000337.1 GCA_003217895.1 Verrucomicrobiota bacterium | reverse complement strand
TGCGGATGGGGATTCACAGCGGGCCGGTCAATGAAATCACTGATCTGAACGAACAAGCGAACATCGCCGGGGCTGGCATCAACATCGCGCAACGGGTGATGGATTGTGGCGATGCCGGCCACGTTCTGCTGTCACGGCATGTCGCGGAAGACTTGGAACAGTATCCGCGGTGGCGCGCTTATCTACATGACTTGGGCGATTGCGAAGTGAAGCATGGCGTCCGCATCGGTGTCGTAAATCTGTCTGGCGATGAAGTGGGCAATCCGCAACTGCCGAAAAAGTTTCAAGCCCTGAAGAAGCACAGAGCGCGAATGCGCTGGGCGGCGATGACAGCAGCATTGCTCGCGCTCGTGGCAATTGCCGCTGGGATCGCAATCTTCTCCCGTAATCGCGGGGGGCCGAAGGTGGCTGCGCCGGAAAAAAGCATCGCGGTGCTGCCATTCGAAAACCGGAGCGAAGACAAAGCGAACACCTACTTTGCCGACGGCATCCAGGACGAGATTCTAACGCGCCTATCCAAAATCGCGGATCTGAAAGTGATCTCGCGCACATCCACACAGCATTACAAAAGCGCGCCGCAAAACTTGCCTGAGATTGCCCGGCAACTTGGAGTCGCGCATATCGTGGAAGGAAGTGTACAGAAAAGCGGTGACGCCGTGCGCGTAAATGTGCAGCTAATCAAGGCGGCTAACGATTCCCATCTCTGGGCTGATACCTTCGATCGCAAACTGACTGACATCTTTTCTGTCGAGAGTGAAGTGGCCAAAGCCATCGCCGACCAATTGAGAGCGAAACTTACTGGTCGGGAAGAGCAGGTAATCGCCGCCAAACCGACAGATAATCCGGAGGCTCACGATGCTTATCTCCGTGGTCTGGCTTACACCCTGAAAAGTAGCAACACCCAGGCGAACGCTCTCGGAGCGCAGAAATATTTGAGAGAGGCAGTTAGGTTGGACCCGAAGTTCGCGCTTGGCTGGGCGCTCCTGTCATACGTTGATTCTGGCGGCTACCTCACGCACACGCTTCAGCCAACCGCCGAGCTGCGCGAAGAAGCGAGGCAGGGCGCCGAAACCGCGCTCGCTCTTCAGCCAAACCTCGGCGAAGCCGTATTGGCGAAAGGAAATTACCATTACGCCTGTGAGAAGGATTACGACACCGCCGTGCGCTACTTTGAGCAAGCACGTCAGCTCCTGCCTAACGAGAGCCGAATTCCTCAATCGCTCGCTTATGTCGAGCGCAGACGGGGCCAATGGGACCGAAGCAACTCCTACTTCAATGAAGCGGAACGAATTGACCCGCGTAACGTTAACCTGCTTAGCCAGCACGCGCTTTCTTACATTTGTCTTCGTCGCTTTTCTGATGCCCGGCGAAATCTTGATCAGGTTCTAAACATCACGCCGGATGATCCAGACACACTCGCCCAACAGGCGGCTATCTCACAAGCTGAGGGCGACTTGCCCCGCGCTTCGGCTCTGCTCACTCCACTTAACCCAAGCGCTGCTAACACCCAGGTCTTGGAAGCGCAAGTTTATCAAACAATTTTGGAACGTAAGCCTGCAACAATCATTCCGCGACTGACCGAGATATTGGCTAAGCCCGATCCTGCGCTTGGGTTTTTTAACGGCGAACTGCGGTTTTGGTTAGGCTGGGCACAAGAAGTTGCGGGCGACCCTGACACTGCCCACAAAAGTTGGCAACAGGCACACACCGAATTGGAGGGGTTCCTCAGGGAGCAGCCAAAAAATTACTATCTGATTGGGGATCTCGCCCTCACTAATATGGGACTGGGCGACAAGGCCGCCGCGATCGCGCTAACGGAACAGGCCACGGCCGTCGTTCCGGTTGAAATGGACGCGGCGGAGGGGCCGGGCCAGGTCGAAATTCTCGCTCGAGTGGCGGCGCGCACGGGAGACCACGAGCGCGCGATCGTCACTTTAGAAAAATTGCTCTCTACTCCCTATGCAGGCCCGTTGACTTCGAACGTCCCGCTCACACCCGCGCTGCTCCGGCTTGATTCGATGTTCGACCCCCTGCGCAATAATCCGCGCTTTCAGAAACTTTGTCAGCAAAAATCGAAATGAATGACCAGGCGTCCGGGTCTTCCTCAGACGTAAAGGTCGAGATCGGCCACGTTTTATTCATCGACATCGTCGGTTACTCGAAATTGCTCATCAACGAGCAGAGTGAGCAGATTCAAACGTTAAAGGAGATCGTGCGCGGCACGGAGCAATTCCGCGCCGCTGAAGCAGAGGGAAAACTGCTGCGGCTCCCGACTGGCGATGGCAGTGCACTTGCTTTTCGCAACAGCCCTGAAGCGCCAGTCCTCTGCGCAATCGAAATCAGCAACGCGCTCAAGAAACATCCGGAATTGAAGGTGCGTATGGGAATCCACAGCGGTCCCGTGAATGAAGTTATCGATCTTAACGAACAGGCAAACATCGCCGGAGCCGGGATCA
>QHMS01000088.1 GCA_003217895.1 Verrucomicrobiota bacterium | reverse complement strand
ATGAGCCCGGTGTCGCATACGCTTCCGACATAATTGTACATCCCGGTGAAGGCCGTATTCGGATTGCATCCATTATTGGTAATGTTCCCGGCGTCAATACTCGCCGTCAGCGTGCCTGAGAAGATGCCGGTGAAATTAATGGTGAACGTTACGGTCATATTGCCATTGGAGAGGCTATGCCCTGTCACGGTGGCGGGGATGCCGCTCAGGTGGAGATCGCCGTCCTGCACGGAGGTTGGATCGACAGGCAAGTTAAAGTTCACGTCTAAGGTACGTGTGCCTGGCCCTGTAAACGTGCCGCCAACGGGCGGGTTGGTCGAAGTCACCGCTAGCTGCACCGGGGCGTAACAGAACGAACACAGGAACTCAAAGTTCGGCATCTCATCCGAGGCGCGATTAAATGCGCCAGCGGGGATGTGCATCGTGTTGGTGCCTAGCGTTACAGGCGAACTGCCGAAGTGGAAGGTGATCGTTGCATTGCCGTTACTGAAGGTAGGCGTCAAGTTCGACGGAGTTCCGTTCACAGTAAAATCGCTCGCCTGGACAGTGCTCGTATCCACTGGATCGCTCAAGTTGATCACAAAGTCCACCGGCTGCGTATTGATGACGCTATTGCAGTTCGGAGAAGTGGTAGTCACGGCAAAACCAACCAGCTCCCTGTCAGTGAAGGCATCCTGCTGAGACTGACCGCTGATTGTTACCCGTCCATCGGCCCACGACGTGACATGCTTGGTTAATATGGCTGAGCCGTAGTCGTAGTCGCCCACATAAATGGATACGATGCCGGGATCGGGTTGCGCTGGCAGAGGACTGACAACGTCCGAGAGCATATCGTCAGCCAACCATGTTACACCATTGTCGTTGGACTTGCGCGACCACATTCTGTAGCATGGAACCGCTGGGTTGCCCTTCGTGCACGTGGCGCTCTCGCGCGCGTCATACCACGTGGCCAACAGAGTGCCTGCGTTGCTGGCTGAAATGTTAGGCTGCCAATTAGGACGGGTAGTAGAATCAGTGTTTAACTTGAATGGCGCGCTGAAAGTCACGCCACGGTCAGTGGAACGGATGTAGTACACGTCGGCAGGATCGGCGCCAGTGCCATGCTGGTCATAAACAAGGTGAACGACTTGGTTATATGCGGCAGGCTCACCCCAACCTTCGTGCCGCCAGTAGCCACCGCCGTCTGTAAACATCACGGCGAAGTAGCCAACAGCGCCAACACCCGGTCCGGGAAAGGTCGGCCCGGTGTAGGTGTTCGTAAAAGTCACCCCGCCGTCGGTCGATCTGTAAATCTTATTGATATCATTGTGCGGGAAGCCGCCTCCGCCCTCGTCCATGCCCGCGACGTAGACGTCGCCGTTAGTTGGATCGCCTGTGATCTGCACGTCGCGGATGAAGCTATTCGTGACCTGCGTCTCGTTCGACCAAGTGACGCCGTTGTCATTGGAGTGACGGACAAAGATGCCCTGACCGCGGGCAAAGTCGTTCCAGGAGACGTACATCCGCCCAAAGAATGGGGAGGATGGGTTGTTATCGGCCCAGCCGGACTCGCGATCGTCACTGCCGCCGCTGTGGACGCAGTAATGGGTCCAGCTATGGGGATCGGAGGGAGTGGCGGAGTAGTAGCCGCCCATGCCGCCACCGCCGCACCCCGTATCGATCCAAACGGTGAAAAACTTGCCGGTTGGCTTGTTGTACAGAATAACGGGGTCGCCCTCGGTACCAGCAAAGGGGCCTTGACCGATGACGGTGCAGCTTCCTCCGACGTCAGGACAGGTGAGGCGATCGAAAGTCAGGCCGCCGTCGGTGGAGACCGACACGGCGGAGATATTGATGGGGGTGGCATTGCGGCCTCGCGAATCGTTGTACGCCACCAGAACCTGGTTGGGATTATCCGGGTTCGCTATAGTGTATGTCTCGGACTGGGTAATATTGGGAAAGGTCTCGGGGTGAGTAACCAGGTCAACGTCGGCAGCGCCATACGCCAGCGGAGCCGGCAGCAGATCTTTGGTTAACCGCAAGAAGGCTGAGCTAGGAGAACTTGAGCCGCCCTGTGCCGCACCGCAGGCAATCATGATGCGGCCTGCCCGGAGGTTTTCCATCTTATCGATGCCGAGATCGTGGATCTTCGAGCAGTCAAAGCCAGGCGGAAGACCTTGGATGTCGAGAATTTTGGGTTTTTGCTGCTTTGGCTGCGCTTGTGCGGAGTTGGCAGTGATTGCGGAGAACGTGCCAAGGCCTCCCAGCGCCAGAACGACGCCAGCCAGCACTATACACAGGCCCATTAAGACACGCAGATTAAAGAACGCGGATTTTGAAGCGGATTTCTTTTTCATGATGGTTGTTGATGTGGATGGAGTTTTGAGTGTGAGCCGTGCTTTGTAGCGAATACGCCCGAAGAACGTCAACCCTTTTTTGCTTTCAGTTCCCCGGGTTTATTGGATGCCTGAACAAATGGCAAGTTTTATTTTAAAATTTTTCAGACACGGATCTGAAAGTCGCTGGGTTCCCCTACTGGCAACGCTCCGGAAAAATGCGCGGGCTCGCCGGAGCTCGCCTGCCCCAATTCGTGTCCAGCTTTTTCCACGCACGAACGTAACGGCGCCGTTACTATTTTAGTTGCCCTTCCAAGGACTTACTCGCCAGCCAGAGGCTCGCGTTACTCTTTGGCGCGAACGGCTTTGAAGGTGCCGTGTTTTGATGGGCGCTCTCCCACCTGTGGAGAAAATTCGGCTTCACCCGTGATCAAATCAGGTTTTTCAAATTTTCCTTTGCACATCAATGTTCCCGCGTCGCGCCCGACGTTGCCGAGCAGGAATTCAACCGGGCCGGAAAACGTGACGGCGTTTCCTTCGCCTCGGGACCACTTTGCCCCCGAAGAGGTGGCGCCCCCCCAAACCTTCGCTCTGGGATCGAGCAGCTCGAGTGTGCCTTTGCCCTCGCCCTGTGCCTCAAAGCGCAAGGAGCGGTGCTCCTCATTCGCAAATGTGATTTCGACGTTCCACTTCCCAATCATGTTCGGAGATTGCGCGTCCGCCAAGACGGCGCAGCATATGTTCACTATTAGCGTCAGAATTAATAGCCGCGGTGCTTTCACGTTTTTTTGTAATCCCAATTTGGTTCGCGAGCAAGGGCGAGAAATCTTAACCGAGGATCACGCGGATGACACGGATGATGATTGAAAAATTCGAAACGCGGGCGACAACCGATCACTAATCACTTTTCACAGATTTGTGCCGCCGTAGCCTCGGCGTAGGCGGACCACTTGCGAATCAGGGTTCAAGGCCGAGGCGCGGGTGTTGGGCGAGGCCTTTCTATCGGACTGGGCCTGGCTGTCGGAGTAGGCCTTGGAGTAAGGGTGGCATTGGGCGTAGGCGTGGCTGTAGGAGTCGAGGTAGCGCTAGCAGTAGGTGTAGCTGTGGCCGTAGCAGTCGCGGTTGGAGTTGGCGACGGTGTTGGTGTTCCACAGGGCTGATATAGTACCACGTCGTCCACCCACTGCCCGGTGGTGTCGCCGGGAGGGTTGAAGCCATCCTGGTGCGTCAGGAACCTGATGCGCACCGTCTGTCCCGCATACGGCGTCATATCCACTGTCACGTTGGTCCAGTCCGCACCATCACACAGGTGGTAGATCGTTTGCAGAATATTGCCGTTGCTATTGGTGATGTAAGCATCCTGCCAGTCGAATGCTATGCTGTCATTAGTGCAGTCCTTGTGCCAGAAGCTCAACGTGCTCGTACCAGGAGGGACAGTGAACTGCTGATAGAAGGAGCTGTCTCCCAACGGCTCGTTACTGTTCTCCTCGCAATAGGTGCTTTGTTGTGGGTTGCCGCCTGCGAATGCCGAATGAGTCCCGCTGTGTACAAAGTTAGTGGAAATTACCGGATCGTTGCTGTGGCCGTCAATTACCCATGGTGGAAAGCTGCCGGTCTCAAATCCACCGTTGACGATCAACCCTGTGTCACACGGTGTTACCGTTGGCGTTGGAGTAGTTGTAGAAGTAGGCGTTGGTGTAGTTGATGGGCTTGCCGTGGGCGTAGGAGTCGGCGTTGCGTCTGCCAAAACAGGCGCCTGGATTACAACCGGCATCGGAGATCCTGTCTTAAAGAAACCCACGGTGGCGGTCGTAATGTGCGGCGCCTGATCGGAATCGAACCTGAAGTTATACAGTGTGCCAAAGCGAATTGCGTTTGCGTTCGCATTCTGCGCAATGGTTTCGGTGTTCCACGTTATGAAATCGGATGCCTGAGTGACGCTCCACGGCGTACTGCTGTAGCCCTGACTGTTAAATGTCCCGTCGTTTGCCCAGCCAGGTTCCTGTGGCGGCGCGTGAAAGCCGATGTTACTTAGGTTCACTCCGGCTCCTACTGGCACGCTAAAGGATTGAATAGCTCGATCGAGGTTTTCGTTATACAATGCATACTCGTAGTGCCAGACGCCTTTGCTTGGATTGGTTACCTTGTAACACATAAACCAAATACCATCGTTTCCCGGGTCAGGTTGAACCTGATTCACCGTGGCGCCCGTACCTGCCCAAGCTATGATGGCAGGCTGCATCCGAACGGTCGCGCCAACAGGTGAAAACGTAAAGTTGCTGGGCCCGCCGCTAACGCTGAACTGGCGATAGGAGACGTTGTTATACATGTTGCATTGCCCGGGATGCGCCTGACACCAGGTGTATTCATGTGGGCTAATGTATGCCGCTTCCGCGAAATAGGTCGCCCCTTGATTCAGGGTCGGGTTCAGGTCGTTGGCCTCTACCCGGATGCGGTGCGAGACACCGTCGTGATTATGGCCGGTGTGATCGTCCGCGTTTGATGGGAAAGAGCCGGTAAAAGGATTGACCCATGCGCGCGAACCGATTTGGTTTTGGTCGCCATTCAGGCTGGCATCATACGGGTCTGAACATCCCGGGCAAAGGTGGCTGCCTGTGCCGCAACCGCTGGTGTTGCACCCGAGATTGCAAACGTCGCCTTCCAGCGCAAAGAATGTATGTTTCATCCAGGAGTGGCCTAGCTGTTCAAAGCGCTCATTGTTATTGGCCCCAGCGCTCATCCGATAGAGATTTTGCGGAACGACCGGATGATCGGTATTCGGCAACTGAAACCAATCCACTGGCTGGTCGCCATTGTTACAGGAGTCTGTTCCCGCTGCCAGACCCACTTGTGTTCCGGCGCTTCCAAATTGCTGCACGCTCTCGATTTCTCCAACGATGACATCTGGTCCTGGCACAAGAGTAGGTGTATCTGCGCCGGCTACGCCTCGCACGGGCGGCATTACCACCGATTTGGGAACGCCGTTAACCAACTGCATGACCTCGATTGGCTGCATCGCGGCGCCGGCTGAGATTTTCCCAACGGCTACGCCAGCGTCTGCGCGGCGCCCCAGCGCAATGGCAAACTCCTTTGAGATCAGAAGCCGTCCACCCTGAATGCTGAGCAACTGCGCACTGGCATCGTAATCGTAGAGATTTCCTTCAATATTAAAAAACACGAAACCGCTCATCGCATCGCGCACAGTCAGGTCGAAGCGCTCGCTCCGACCGAGCTTTTCAATAGCCAGCCGCTTGAGCGACGCAGCTAATGCCGGAGGGACCACGACGTTATCTTGCGCCGCGAGTCCCATCGAGCCCGGCTCCAGTCCGCGTAACACATTGTTAAAAACAAGAGCCGGAAAGAAAGAATTCGTCGCGACGGCGAAATGCAACCTCTCCAATTTTCCTGCAGTAGAACGGATTCCGTTGAGCCGGTTCACGTCGATGTCCATGGTGACGCTGCCGCTGGCTACAACCATCTTCTGAAGCGTCCCGCTCTCGCCTTGCTTAGAGAGACTTTTCCTCGCAGCGCCAGATAAGTTCGGGGAGCCTGCATCACGGGAATTAAAAAGCAAAAGCAACGGGAATATGAAAGCGGTGAGTGTTATTTTTAACATTTTCTTCGGCCCTTGAGTTATTGCGCGTTCCAGAGCGCGCAAAATGAAATCGTAATATTTGTCGTCAGCGTATCGAAAAAGTAAATAAAATCTTTTAAGAGTTGGTAACAGTTCTTTGGGGAGGCGGCGACTCCGTTTTATCGCGATCCGCGGCAGTGCACGACGAACAATTAGCGTCTAGAGCGTTTTGTCGTAAATTCTGCAACCTCGTGAAAAGTGGTTGCGTCAGCCCAGAATTAAAAATGACCGGGGCGATTTCCCCGCAAGCTAGCCGTCATGCCATAACAGGAGCCGGCTTGTCCGCCGTAGCCTCGGCGAAGGCGGATATTCGCAAATCAAAAACCAGCCGGTGGCGCGCGGCGGCATTGATGACCCTCAATTTGTTCATGATCGCGCACATCATTCAGTGGCGCGTGATGGGCAAAACGATTTCGCCCATCGAGCCTTCGGAGACGATGCAGACGATTCAGGGCGGTTTCGTTAACGCGGGATTCATCTTTTTTAGTCTGGCGATTTTGGCGACGCTGATCTTCGGGCGTTTTGTGTGCGGCTGGGGTTGCCACATTCTTGCGTTGCAGGATCTCTGTGGATGGCTCTTAAAAAAAATGGGTCTCCACCCGAAGCCGTTTCGGTCGCGGCTGCTTGTGTATGTCCCGCTCATCGCCGCGCTCTACATGTTCGTCTGGCCAACGGCGTATCGGTTGTTCCACAACCCGGAAAACGCTCCGCTGATTCCAAAGTTCACTAATCACCTCGTCACCACGAATTTTTGGCAGACCTTCCCTTCGGTCGCTGTGGCTATTCCTTTTCTTTTCGTCTGCGGTTTCGTGACCGTCTATTTCCTTGGGCAGAAAGGCTTTTGCACGTACGCTTGTCCTTACGGCGGCTTTTTTGGTCTTGCCGACAAGTTGTCGCCCGGAAAAATCCGTGTTACGCCGGCATGCAATCAATGCGGCCACTGCACTGCCACCTGCACTTCAAACGTGATGGTGCACGCGGAGGTGAAGCAGTATGGGATGGTGGTCGATCCGGGTTGCATGAAATGCATGGATTGCGTGAGCGTTTGTCCCAATGACGCTCTCTATTTTGGTTTTGGTAAACCGACGATCCTGGTGCCAAAGTCGAACGCCCTCAAGAGGAGTTACTCGCTAACGTGGCCAGAAGAAGTCGTCGGTGCACTGGTGTTTCTTGGAAGTTTGCTAGCCGTTCGCGGCGTTTACGCCTTAGTGCCATTTCTGATGGCGCTCGGTTGCGCCGCAGCCACCACGTTTCTCACCCTGAAAATGTGGAGACTGATTCGGGCCAGAGAATTGTCCTTTTACCGTTTCAATTTGAAGTCGGCCGGCAAACTGCGAAAAGCAGGCTGGGCATTTGCAATCTTCGCATGCTGCTGGATTGGATTGAACGCGCACAGCGGCTGGATCCGCTACCACGAGTTTCTGGGCAACTTCGCGTTCCAGAAAATTCAGGTGCCCGATGAGCTGGCCCTGGCGCAAGTTAATCCCGCCCGCTGGCTGAATTCAACCGACCGGGAGAACATTCTCGAGGGGAAAAAACATTATGACGCGGCTTCGAGAGCCGGGCTGTTCGTAAACAGCGAGGCGTTACCGAAGCTGGCCTGGTTTGAATATCTCTTGGGTAACGCAGAGCAATCCATACAGCTACTCGGCCAGGCGGCATCTTACCAGAAGGACGAGAGCAAGGCTTTGAGCCTTTATTATCGCGGCGCGATCCTGAATCGGTTGGGGCGTTACGAAGAAGCGCGGCCGAGTCTGGATGAAGCGCTGGCGGAAAGAGATGATTTGATTCTCGCGCGCCAGGAAAAAGGCGAATCCCTCTGGCAGCTCGGTCGCCATGATGAAGCTGTTTCAGTTTGGACCGACGCGGTGCGGCGCAACGCGCGCCTGGCTTTGGTGAATAACGAGCTTGCCGGCGCAGCGCGTTCGTTAGGCAAACTGGAAGAAGCCAGTGCTCATGAAAAACAAGCCGACCAATTCACTCCTAACGATCCCTTTTACCACTGGATGCTCGGACGCCGACTTCAAGACCTGGGTATGACCGACTTAGCTGAGAAACATTTTCGGCAGGCAGAGCAACTCAGGGCTGGGAACGAAATGCCTCACGGGCGCTGAGGACAGGGACATCGCTCTGCGATGGCATATGTTTAGCGCTAAAGGCGCCATTCACTTCAGCCTGGGGCATCGCCCCAGGAATTTGATTGCCAGAGTGAACCAGCGCTGAAAGCGCGAATCAACCAGTTTTTGCAGTTAGTCGAAATGAATCGCACTTTCAGCGCTGGCGTCGGTTTGGCCCCATGATCCTGGGCCGTTGCCCCAGGCTAGAATGAAAACAGCGCCTTGGCGCTCAATACTGCAATACCGGCGATCGAAGGCGTAGCGGCGAATCAGGTCGCCGGCCTTGGCTCCGGAGTAGGACGAGGCCTTGGCGTCGGCGAGCATCTCCCAGTACATGGGGTTGACGTAGGAGTCGGCGTAGGCGTTGATGTCGCTGTTGGGGTAGCTGTTGGAGTGAGAGTGGCGCTTGGCGTTGGCGTCGGCGTGTGACCAGCTGTCGGTGTTGGCGTTGGACTTTGAGTTGGTTCCGTATATACGATGGTCAGCGCAGGCGGGCTGGCGCTCTCGCGAGTATCGAATCGTTTCGCTGTGGTGCTGGTTGATTCATCGCCCAACACCAGCCAGCCGAAGTTACTCGCGGGATTGTCGAGCCACGATTGCACATCGGCAACCATCTGTGTCGAACTCCACATGTACATGCCAATGGGGCCAACCGACTGGCTCGCGCTCACCGTCGCGGAAAAGTCTCCGCCTTGCGTAGTCCAGAAAATCGTATCGTAAAAACGGTGCCGCCATGTGGCATCGCCGGGGGTCGCTGGCGCGCCCCCACCTTCTCCGCCACCCGCGTGCGAGGTTCCTTCCCCCCAGTCGGCAAGCAGTTTGTGCAGCTCGATTGTTCGCGCAGTGCCGGAATTTGTCATGGACATGTTCAGGCTCAGGCTTACGCCCGTGATAGTTGAGCCGGGCGGAATGTTTCCGGCGATGTCGAACGCCAGTACACCCCGGCGGATTTCACCATCGGCATTGTCACCGGCGAAAAAATGAAAGCCAGCGCCGTTGCTAAGGTCGCCCGCACTGGGATTGTATTGGTAGAGAGTGTTGTCCTTGCTGGGGTTTATACTAATCATTGCCGCGGTCGCCGAACCAGCGGCGCTACAGCCTAGCGCAGCAGCGAGTGTTACTGCGAGTAATATCTTGGAACTTCTCATTGAGTTTTCAGATAACTGATACTTGATCACTACTTAGCGTTGCTTTCACATCGGGCGCGGCGGTGAAGTCGGACGAGGCCGCGGGGTTGGCGCCGTTCGCATGTATACGATGGTCAGCACAGGCGGGCTGGCGCTCTCCCGAGTGTCGAAGCGCTTCGTAGTCCCGTTGGTCGACTCATCGCCTAACAAGAGCCAGCCGAAGTTGCTAGCAGGATTGCCCAGCCACGATTGCACGTCCGCAACCATCTGTGCTGAACTCCAAGTGTATTGTCCGACAGGCCCAACAGACTGGTTTGCGCTGACCGTGACGGAAAAGTCTCCGCCCGGGGTCGTCCAGAAGATGGTGTCAAAAAAGCGTTGTCGCCATGTGGCATCGTTTGGCATAGCTGGGGCTCCGTCCCCTTCTCCTCCAGGTGCATGGGAGGTTCCTTCCCCCCAATCAGCCAGTAGCTTGTGCAGTTCTACGATTCGCGTAGTGTCGGACATTGTTCTCGACATGTTCATGCTGAGGCTCACGGCTACGATTGTTGAGCCGCGCGGAATGCTTCCCGCGATGTCGAAGGCGAACACGCCCCGCCGAATTTCACCCTCGTCGTTATTGCCGGCGAAGAAGTGAAAACCCGCGCCATTGCTGTGGTCGCCTTCAGCAGGATCGTACTCGTAGAGAGTATTATCTTTGCTGGGTGTGATGTTGATCATTGCCGCGCTCGCCGAACTAGCGACGATGCCGCCAAGTGCGCCTGCGAGCGTTACTGCGAGTAATGTCTTAGAACCTGTCATTGAGTTTTGAAATAGCTGATATTTGATTGCTCCCTTCACATCGGACGTGGCGGCGGAGCCGGCCGCGGTCGTGGCGCCTGGCTGGGCCTTGGCGTCACGCTAGGTCTCGGAGTAGACGTCGGTGTTGCGGTCGCAGTCGCAGTTGGTGTAGGGCTCGGTGGTATCGTGGTTGTAGCAGTGGCGGTTGCGGTCGCGGTCGCGGTCGCGGTCGCAGTAGCTGTTGCCGTTGGCGTCGGTGTTCGCGTCGACGTAGGTGTTGCTGTAGGTGTTCGTGTCGCCGTAGGCGTGGCAGTTGCCGTAGCAGTAGCGGTAGGCGTTGGAGTAGGCGTGCCTGTTGGAACCAAAGACCACCCACCGGTAGGCGGACCACCTACGCCGTTGCAGAAGTACTGAGCAAAGCAGTTGTCGTCTCTCTGTACTCCCGCCGTGGCGCTGGTGTTGCCATTGCTTGCCGTGCCATAGATCACGTCAAACCGAGTCTGCCCCTCGTACAACCTTATCTCGAAGTTGGCAGTGCCGGTCCCAGGGAAGTACTGCGCCCGCCACTCGATGTTAAAGATGCGGTTCGGCGCACTGCCACTTATCGATGTGAATATGCCAAACCCGCTATTGACTAAATACAGATCGTCCCAATACGGGAAGATCGTGTAGTTGTGACCGGTCCATGGGAGGCAGACGTTGGTAAAGGCGGTGTCGGTAGTTGTGAACTGCGCGTTGCCGTTGGACGACAGATTGACGCTGGTGAAGGTCTGGTCGTACAAGGTGAAAGGGAAGGGGAGCGCGATGGTGGTGACCGTATCATCCCCGTGATTACCAATGTCGGTGGTGCCCGGCACAATGCTGCCCTGTCCCGTCTGTATGCCGCCGCAAGGCCCTGGCGTTGGAGTCGGTGTTGACGTAGCCGTAGGCGTAGGGCTGGCTGTCGGTGTCGGGGTTGGCGACGGCAGCGGAACATTCCCCGCAGCTTGAACCCCGACAAACGTCGGCGAACCGGTCTTAAAATAGCCTACCATCGCGTTCGTTGGATTGGGCGGTTGATCGGCATCAAACCGGAAGTTATACAGCGTGCCGAAGCGAATCGCGTTCGCGTTACAATTCTGCACAAACGTTTCGGTGTTCCAAGTGATCGAGCTTGCGTCTTGGGTAACAGCCCAAGGAGTGCTGCTATAACCTTGGTCGTTACATGTGCCATCATGTGCAAAGCCGGGATGCTGAAGTGGCGCATGAAATCCGACGTTAGAGATGTTTACTCCGGGTCCAACAGGCACACTGAAAGATTGGATGGCGCGATCGAGATTTTGGTTATACAGCGCGTATTCATAGTGCCAGACGCCAGTAATAGGGTTCGTGACCTTATAGCCCATGAACCAGATACCGTCGGTTCCCGGCGCCGGTTGGATCTGGTTTACCGTCGCGCCGCTCCAAGCCATTATCGCCGGCTGCTCTCGCACGGTGGCGCCTGCGGCACTAAAACTAAAGGGCTGATTGATTCCGGTTACGGTGTACGGACGGTAGGAAGCGTTGTTATACATGTTGCACTGGTCCGGGTGACTTTGACACCAGGTGCCTTCGTGCGGGACGATGTATTCCGCTTCGGCAAAATACGTTGCGCCCACGTTCATCGATGTGTTCAAGTCGTTAACGTCAACCAAAATCCGGTGAGACGTTACGTCATGAACGTGACCAGTGTGGTCGTTCGGGTTTGGACTCTGTGGGAAATTTCCTGTGAATGGATTGACCCAGGCGCGCGAACCGATGCCGGTTTGGCTGCCGTTCAAACCGGCCCCGTATGCATCGGAGCAGCCGGAGCCAAGATGGCTGCCGCCTACACCGTTGCATCCGAAACCGCAACTGTTGGACGATGCCGCCGCGAATGCGTGCTTACCCCAGGACTGGCCGATTTGCTCAAACCGATCATTGTTACTCGCGCCGCCGCTCATCCGGTAAAGATTCTGCGGAATAAACGGATGGTCGTTGCTCGGTAAGGCTATCCAATCCACATCTATCGTCCCTTTGTTGCAGGCATCGGTCCCCAAAGCGAGGCCGACGCGGCCTCCCACGGAGCCAGTCTGGGACTGTACAAAATCAAGCAGATTGCCCACGATGACGTCGGGGCCGGGAACGGTCCCCACGCCAGGTTGGTTCAGTGCTGGCAGTGTCGCGGACCTTACATCGCCGTTTTCGTCGAGATGGTTGATCTCAATCGTTTCCATGGTTGCGCCGATCGAGATTTCGCCGGCAGCTAAGCCGGCGGCTGACGGGTGGCCAAGGGACTTGGCAAATTCGTTGGACATCAGCAGCCGTCCGCCTGTGATGCGGAGCAACTGCGCATTGGCGTCGTAATCGTACTGGTGTCCTTCGACGTTGAAAAAGGTGAACCCGTTGTTGCTATCGCGCACCGCAAGATCAAACGCATCATCCGACGCAAGTTTTTCCACAACGAGGTGGTTGATGGATGCACTTAACGCAGCAGGAAATCCCGAAAGGTTTCGAGATTGCCCGATCAGCGTCATCGAGCCCTCTTCAGGGCCACGCAGGAGATCGTTAAAGACAAGAACGCTGAAGAAGGAATTGGCCGCGACACTGAATTGCAATGTAACGGCGTTTTGCGACCCAGCGCCGATTGCATTCAGCCGGTTTAGGTCGAGATCCATTGTGACGCTTCCGTTCTGAACGATCATCTTTTGAAGCGTCCCGGTCCCGCCTTCGTGAAGACTACGGTGTGCAAGCTGAAGCTGGTTACCGGGACTGTTGTTTATCGCTGGATTACGCGAGCGCGCTTCGAACGTGGTAAACAGCAGAAGCAATGGAAGGATGAAACCGATAAGCGTTGACTTTGACATTGTGTTGAACCCTCTGATTACGGTGACCTGACTGAAGACTGAGAAAGGCTAATTTCTCTCACGCCTTCACGATAGAAGTAAAGAAAATTCTTGTGACGCGAAATCATGCGAGGGACGTCCTGATCACGTCGAGAATCAGGGTCTCGGCGCGGGAGTGGGACGCGGCGAACGGGTAGGAGTCGGCAGCGGTGTCAGGCGAGGTGGCTGCCGTCGTCTTCGTCAAAGGTCATAATGAGGAGGCTGTTGTTGGTCACAGCCCATTGCACGTACGCGCTCAGGTGCTGTTGCAGCCAGTTATCGCCTGCTGGATCGTGCCATCATGCTTACGGCCGAGGGGCGGGGGTGGGGCGAACTCTTGGTGCCTGGCTGGGTCGCGCTGTTGGCGTAGGCCTTGCAGTAGTGGTCGGCGTGGCAGTGGCTGTAGCTGTCGCTGTAGCAGTTGCAGTCGCGGTTGCAGTTGCCGTAGCCGTAGAAGTCGCAGTTGCTGTGGCTGTAGCGGTTGCCGTCGGCGTTGGAGTTAAAGTTGCGGTTGTAGTTGCGGTCGAAGTTGGCGTTGGGCTGGCTGTAGCCGTTGGCGTTGGTGTTGCGTCCGTGCCTATAGGAGCTTGTATCTGAACCGAAATTGGTGAGCCTGTCTTAAAAAATCCGATGTTTGCAGTGCTGGTTACTGGCGGCCAACTGGAATCGAACCGGAAGTTATAGAGCGTGGCAAAGCGAACTGCATTCGCGTTCTGGTTCTGCGCGAGCGTTTCGCAAGCCCAGGTAATGCCATTGGATGTCTGAGTAACAGTCCATGGTTGGCTGCTGTAACCTTGGTTGTTAAAGGTGCCATCGTTTGTCCAGCCGGGTTCCTGAGGCGGCGCGTGAAACCCAACATTGTTCACTCCTTGTGGGAAAAGGGGCCAAACGACTTCAAACGATTGGATGGCCCGATCCAAGTTCTCGTTATAGATGGTGTACTCATAATGCCACAGTCCAGGAGACGGACTCGTGACCTTGTATCCAACGAAGAAGATCCCATCGTTACCGGGATCAGGTTCAGCTTGGTTTATTGTCGCGCCTGTCCAGGCCATTATGGCCGGTTGCATTCGTACGGTCGAGCCAAGCGGTGAGAACGAGTAGCTGTCACCGCTACCGCTCACAGTGAACTGGCGGTAGGAAACGTTGTTATACATGTTGCACTGACCGGGATTCTGCTGGCACCAGGTGTACTCGTGCGGTGTGATGTACTGGCCTTCGGCAAAATAAGTTGCGCCTGAGTTCTGCGCGGGGTTCAGATCGCCCGATTTCACCGTGACCCGGTGGGATGTGCCAGTATGACTGTGACCGCTGTGGTTGTTCGCGGTCGACGGAAAGACGCCTGTAAACGGGTTTACCCAGGCGCGCGAGCCGATTCCGGTCTGGCCATAGTTCAAGCTGGCCGAGTACGGATCAGAGCAGCCCGGACACAGGTGGGAGCCTGTCGTACACCC
>QHMS01000087.1 GCA_003217895.1 Verrucomicrobiota bacterium | reverse complement strand
ATGTGGCGGAGGTTACGGGAAGAGGCTCGTCAGCGCGACCGGCGATCCGTGTTCACAAGCCCGGCGATTAGCATTTTGGAACTCGGAGCTCCCCGCCACCGGGAAGCCGAGATGCTCCTTAAAAATTTCTAAAAAAAGTATTGACATTTATAGGCAAAATTCAGTATGAACGCGGATGACTGCAAAACAGACAAAGGACTTTTGCCCGGTAGGGTTCTTTGTCTGTTTGGAGTCCAGTGACCAAAACACAAAATAAACACGACCGGGAAAGAGAAAGAACAGATCCCATGTATTCAACGATTCAAAAGTTAGTCTCATGCGGACGAGATCCGGCTCGCCCACTTCCTTTATGGCGCGGGTTCCTTCTCATCCCGCTCGTTTTGGTCTGCTTTGCGTTAAGCGCGCAGGCAGCACCAGAGGCACTGCCCTCACCAAGCCCTGACGGGTGCTACCCCGCGTTCACCACCGCGGAAGGGTGCCATGCGCTTTTCCACCTCACTACCGGCGCTGGAAACACAGCAGTTGGTTGGTATTCGCTCTCTTTTAATACCACCGGCTCCTTCAACACCGGTGTTGGCGGCGGAGCCCTGGACCTCAATACTGCGGATAGCAATACGGCCGGTGGTGCTGCGGCGCTTTTGCTCAACGGCACCGGCACACAGAACTCCGCCTTTGGAACCGACGCGCTTGTCTATAACGGCTACGGCGTCGCAGGCGCCAACTACAACGACGCTTTCGGTGCCTTTGCGCTGTTTAACAATACCAGCGGATACACCAACAACGCAGTTGGGAATCACGCGCTTTTCGAAAATGTTAATGGCGCGGGAAACACTGCCGTTGGTGATCTGGCACTCCAGAATAATGACATGGGCGGACCGACCCCAACCACTGCCAACATTAACACGGGCGTGGGGGCTCAGGCGCTCCTGGCCAACGAGGCTGGCGATTCAAACAACGCGATAGGCTATTCGGCGCTCGAGAACCTTACCGATGGTGCGCAGAATAACGCGATGGGCGTTTTTGCACTGGTAAATAATAACGGCGCTTCAAACGTTGGCATTGGCGACTCAGCATTCCTGAACAGTGTAACCGGCAATTTTAACACAGTCGTGGGCTGGCGTGCAGGATCAAATACCGGCGTCGATGGCAGCGATAACATTTATATCGGTGCTACCGCTGGCCCTACCAGCGCCGAAAACGGTTCCATCCGCATCGGCGACACTGCGTTTATTTCGGGTTGCTGGATCGCCGGTATCTCCGGCGCGACATCTACGGGTGGCAGCGCGGTGTTCGTTAACGCAGCTGGTAAGCTTGGCACATTGACCTCTTCCGCCCGGTTCAAGGATGACATCAAGCCAATGAATAAAGCCAGCGAATCAATCTTCGCGCTGAACCCGGTCACCTTCCGCTACAAGAAGCAGATCGATGCTAACGGAACGCCGCAGTTCGGGTTGGTGGCCGAAGAGGTAGCGAAAGTGAATCCTGATTTAGTAGTACCTGATGCCAGCGGCAAGCCATATACGGTGCGCTATGAAGCGGTAAACGCGATGTTGCTCAACGAGTTTCTCAAAGAGCATCGCACCGTGCAAGACATGAAGGCCACGGCTGAAAAACAGCAGGCCACAATCGCCTTGCAGGAAGGCCAAATCGAGGCGTTGACTGCGAGCCTCAGAGAGCAGGCCACGCAAATTCAAAAAGTGAGCGCTCAGCTTGAAACGATCAAGCCAGCGCCCCAAATGGTAGAGAATCGATAAAACTGTCCCCCGGAGCGCTGTTAGAGAAGTCAGCGCTTCCTGGATACAGTTCTAACAAGCAGCCCCGAAGAAATTCGGGGCTGCTTTGTTTTTTACTGTAGCTGCGGTCTGCGACCGGCCTAGGGTAGCGATACTCGGAGAGTACCGCTACAGGGCAAGATGACGAAGCATACCCGTGAAGTCTTTACTCTGGGTCATTCACCGGACCCGGATGACGCGTTCATGTTCTATGCGATCGCGGACAACAAAATCGATCTCCGTGGTTATCAGTTCGACCACCGGCTGGAAGACATTCAGACGCTGAACGAGCGGGTGGGGCGCGGCGAGCTGCATCTCTCCGCGATCTCAATTCACGCGTATCCTTATGTCGCCGATAAATACGCGCTGCTGCCGTCTGGCGCGAGCATGGGCGATGGATACGGGCCCGTTCTTGTGCGGAGCCACCCAACGTCCAACGTTCAAAGTTCAACGCCCAATTCTGAGTTGCAATTTGATCATTCGACAGCTCGGGAATTTTTAGTCGACAAGAAAATCGCTGTGCCTGGAAAGCTGACGAGCGCGTTTCTGGCGCTACAACTTTTCCTTGGAAAATTCGATTACGTCGTCGTGCCGTTCGATAAAATCTTTGACGCAATCAAAAGCGGCCGCGCTGACGCCGGTTTGATCATTCACGAGGGACAACTGACCTATGCACAATCCGGTTTTGAGAAGATTGTCGATCTCGGAGAGTGGTGGAAGCGTGAAACGAGCTTGCCATTGCCCCTAGGTGGCAATGTGATACGCAAAGATATCCCGCCACCAGTTCGGCACGATCTCAGCGAAATTATTCGCGAAAGCATCGATTACGGCCTGGCACATCGAGATGATGCCGTGCGCCATTCGCTGGCCTACGCGCGCGACATGGGCGCGAAACTCACAAGTAAATTCATCGGCATGTATGTGAACGAATACACTCGCGATTATGGTGAGACTGGACGCGCGGCTATCCGCAAATTTCTGACTGCCGCGCACGATAAAGGCTATATCGACGTTCCCATCGAACTGGAATTCGTCGAATGACTCAAGCAGCGACGGCTTGGGCAGCCGTCGTATTTGTTTGACGGCTGGGAGATCGTCATTCCTTGCTTCCAGAATTTTCTTGCAACCCGCTTCTTGACGAACGTATCAATACCATCTTGGTGAAGGCGTTGCTGGCAGCTAGCGGCGATTTTCTCCCTCTCGCACGAGTCGGGAGCCGATTTCTTGCATCATCAGTTCTGACATTTGTCAGCTGCAAGAAAAACGAGGTGGTTGACGAAGCGAAAGCTGCTGGCCTAACGAGAGCCGATTTTCTGCGGAGTGCGGCGGGCGGAAGCGACCATGGCAGACAACGACAAACCAAAGTTTGATATTCCCTGGGGGACGTTGTTGCCGCTGCTGGCGGTGCTTGCGGGAGTCGTCGCCCAGTACAAGCCGCTCGTGAGTACGCGCCCGACCGTTCCGAGCGAGAAGACTATTCCAGTCGTTGCCGCGCAGGATGTCGATGCGCGCTTGTGGCAAGACCCGTTTAGCGTCGCGGAAAAGCAGAAGTCAGTGCTCGACGCACAAATCGATGCAGGCGTCGTCAAAAAGGGCGCCGCTGAATCGCACAGCGTCTGCGCGCTGGTCGAGTTCCTTCGCAAACGCGCGAGGCAGAACCCCGAGCGTGTTGTCGTGCTAGCGGTGATGGTCGATGCCGGGCCGTACAGCGAACAAGCCGAATCCCGATTGCGCGCGCGGCCGGCAGTGCTCGAAGCCTTGAGCGAAAGCGGATTCGTTCCTCTGGACGGGGAGCATATCGGTTTCGTCACGGCCGACTGGCCGCCAGCCGACGATCCCAGCGGCGCGCCCCAAATAGACCGAGGGCTGCTGCTTCCTTGGGAAGAATGCATCGCTATGCGGGATCTGGCCCGTGTCCATCCTCAACATACCAGGCGGTTGATTCTGCTATGGTTACCGGCGGCGAGCTTCAATCCTAATCCGCTGAGGCGTATCGCTAACATCATCGATCAACTGGCCGACGACGTTCGCGACAAGATCGACATCAAGTTAATCGGCCCGGCAAATTCAACCGGGCTGCAAAGCATGATCCGCGAGCTGCTCAGGCTAAAATCGCTACGAGCGGATGTGCCGGAGACAGTGAAGGATATTTCGATTATTTCCCCACTTGCGACCGCTTCGGATGACACGTTGCTCTTCCAGCCAACCCCTGCCGGTGGAGGCACCGACATTCGCCCCGCTTCGTCAGGAACAACCGTCCAGATGTTCCTAAAGGAGGCTGGACTAACTTTTTTCCGGACGGTCGCGACCGATGAAGTGATTTTGAAAGAACTGATCGCCGAACTCGCGCGCCGGCGCGTTCCGGTCGTGCAGCAAACGACACCGGACGGAAGCCCGGTTCCCAAACTCGCGCATGTTGTGATTTTGTCCGAATGGGACACTCCGTACGGACGTTCGCTAAGCACGATTTTCGCAGCCCAAGCTTCCGGTCGAAGCATTAATGAGATCATTAAGCAACCGCACGACTGGCAGAATACGGTCGCGATCGAAGCCACAGAAGGACTGAACCAATCGGATTACCTGCGACGACTGGCCCGGCAGATGAAAGAGGACAACGCGCGCTTGCAGCGAGAGGAAGGCTCGGGCATTCGCGCCATTGGTCTGCTCGGCCAGGACATTTACGATAAACTCATGATTCTGCGAGCACTGCGGCCGCAGTTTCCCAATGCTGTTTTTTTCACCAATAACTACGACGCGCATTTTGAGCGCCGCGACGATTGGGGCGATACCCACAATCTAATTATCGCATCACCGTTTGGCAGTGCGTTACCGGAGACTTACATCGAGGGAATGCACATCCCTCCGTTTCGCGACACTAATCAGACGTCGATGTACGTCGGCACGCTGGTTGCGACGGGCCGAATGACAAAAGAAGAAGCGGATTTTCTCTCGTGGCAACCGCGGATTTTCGAAGTCAGCCGGCATGGAGCCTATGACCTGAGCGAGCCGTGGTACTTGGCGGGTAAAAATCTTTCCGTGTCGAACAAGACATGGTTTCGAGATTGGTTGTTTGCGCCAGGCGTCATTTGGCTGCTAGTCACTGGCGCGCTCGCGCTCCTTGCAATTGTGGCTTGGATCAGCGTCACCATTGCCAGCCCGACGTTGAAAGGTGGAGGCACAACACCGCAGCGTTTAAGAAGAGTTTTCGCCAGCACGACTTTTTGCCTAGTTTGCGGCGTACCGCTGATCGTCTTTTTAGTCGCGATGTTCGCGCAATACAAGAGCGCTGACATTGCACAATACGAGCTCGGCAGCCCGAGCGATTATCTAACAAAACTGGGCGTCATTGCACATGTCGCCCAGGAGCCGCTGGCTTTTTTCTCGGGAATCAGCATCTGGCCGAGTGAGATGCTGCGTTTGATCGCACTCATGCTGGCGATCCATTTCATGGTTAAAGCAGGTATCGATTTGCGCGTCAACGAACGAGAGCTCGGTCAACGATTTTCTCTCGATCCGTTGCCAGAAAAAACACCTTTTCGCTGGCACCACTTCGGCTTGGGCCTGGAGCAATGGCGTATGACGCGCTCGGATAAGTCGGGGACGGAGCCGGAATTCTCCGCGCAGGAAGCGTGGCACGCCTATCTTTGCCGGAACAAATTCTGGCCGCGCTTTATCCGGATCGGTGTTCTTTTTACACTGTACTTTTTGTTCTCCTTCATCGTCTTGAGGCTTTTTCCGCCACCGCTTCCTCCGGCCCGGGGCGAGTTCGCCTTCCAGTTCGATAAGGTCGTTATTATCGCGACCGCGATTGGCATGATGATCCTCTCTTTTTATGTAGTCGATGCCATTCAGTTGAACAGCAACTTTATTCGGATGTTTGCTCGCGTGGTCACAAAATGGGGTGCCGTGGTCGAAAAATCCTGGCGAAGTCCGCCGCTTAGCGAAGAGGAACTTTCTGCTTACAACGAAATCTTTTTTGTGGCGGACCGCACGCAGGTGGTGGCGCGTCTGATTTGGTATCCACTGGTTGTCCTGACCTTGATGATCGTGGCACGCTTATCCTTCTTTGATAACTGGACTTGGTCTCCCGGTCTCCTGGCCATCTACGGAATCAACGCCTGTTGGGCCGTAGGCAGCGCGATCTTGCTTCGGCGAGCGGCCGAGCAATTGCGCGACGCCACGCTCAGCAATCTGCAACTCTCGCGCATTAGAGGCCGCGCTATCGAAGCCAAGCGCGCGACGTTCGACGAACTGATCGCCGAGATTCGCGGCTTAAAGAAAGGCGCGTTCGCGCCGTTGAGCGAGCAGCCCTTTATTCGCGCGGTTCTTTTTCCCGGTGCCGGCCTCGGTCTTCTCGCGGTCGGCCAGCGTTTGCTGGATCTTTTTTAGGACAACGAAACATTCGGGCCCGTTTGCTTGAGGAGATCGCATTTAGAATTTTCTTGCCAGAAATCTCCCGAGCAACATATCAATAGTGGCGCGGTGAAGGCGCTGGGAAAAGGCAGGGACCACGTTCTCCGTCTCGCGCGAGTCGGAAGCTGGCTTTTTGCGTGCGTGGCTCTGGTCAGCTGCACGAAAAACGAGCCGATCGATGAGGCGAAAGCAGCCGGCAAAAGTACCGCTGATTTTCCGCAGATAACCGCCGACATCTTCAAGCCGATGGATGGCGGCATCGATCTCTCGCCCGAGGAAATCATGGGGCGAAACACATGGAACCTCTGGAGCGGGGGCAACCAGCATTTTTGGAATCACGCCGCGCAGGACAGCTACGGGCTGATGGATCTTTTGAAGATGCTCGACAATCGGAGGTTTCCACGAAGCGAGCGCTTCAAAACCTTGGGCTTGGTAAACGAGCCCGGATTTCGCGCGCCCAGCAAGCCGGATGACTTCGGCTTGTGGCTTGATGAACCAGTGGAGCCGGAACCGGCGGGCATCGATGAAACCGTTTACGGTACACCCTCGGGCGTGCTTGGTTTTCGGCTTTTTCCAAATTCAGAATTCAACGACGAAGCGCGCAAGAAATGGGACGGCAAACGTTTCTACGAGGACAAGGCTTATTACAATGACAATAGGCTCATTCGACCCTATCGCGTTGGCGTCGCTTGCGGTGCCTGCCACATCGCGCCAAATCCCAGTAATCCCCCTGCTGATCCTGAAAATCCGCGCTGGGAAAATCTCGCGTCGGCAATTGGCAATCAGTACATCAACGAGGGAAAAGTCTTTGCCTGTAACGTCGAGAGGGGCGGATTTTTTTACGAAATGCTAGCCGCCCAACCACGCGGCACTTCCGACACTTCGCGGATCGCAACCGATCACATCAACAATCCAAATGCAATCAACCCGATCTTTTTGCTGGCAGAGCGAGAACGCATCGCAAAAAATGCCTCTCCGGCGAAAATGACTGGCGGCGCGCTCGCTTTGCCCGGAGAAACAGAAGAGATGTCCGTGCCGCATATTTTGAAGGATGGCGCGGATTCCATCGGTGTCCGTGGCGCAACCATCCGCGTTTACGTCAACATCGGCATGTTTTCGGAGTATTGGTTGACGCGCCACAACCGCTTGATCGGACTGAGCCCGCAACAGCCGTTCGAGATTCCCTATGCTCGCAAGCATTCGGTTTTCTGGCGCGCCACCGAGGAGCGGCTCGACAACATCGCTGCGTTTTTCCGCAAGCTGAAACCGTTTCACCTCGCCGACGCCTCTGGCGGACAGGCTTACATCACCTCCGATTCAGCCGTGATGACGCGCGGAAAAGAAATCTTCGCAGGAAGCTGTGCAGTTTGTCACTCGAGCAAACAACCGCCGCTGAATATCGATCCGCGATCCGGCGAAGGGAAAGCGTGGTTCCGCGCGGAGGTGATGAAGCCCGAGTTCTTGGAAAATAATTTCCTGTCGGACGATAAGCGTTATCCATTGACCAAAATCGAGACCAACTCGGCGCGCGCGTTCGCGACAAACGCAAAAGCTCACCACATCTGGGACAACTTCTCTTCGCAGACTTACAAAGAACTCTCGCCGGTGGACGAGCTGGAATTCTTCAACCCCTTTGATGAGACGCATCCGATCAAATTTAAACCGAAAGATAGAGATGTCGCCCCTGGCTATTATCGCACGCCGTCGCTGGTCAGCGTCTGGAGTTCTGCGCCGTTTTTACACAACAACATGCTGGGAAAATTTACCGGAGATCCGTCCGTGGCCGGTCGCATGGATGCGTTTAACGATGCGGTCGAAAAATTGCTCTGGCCGGAAAAACGGCTGAACAAAGATTCGATCTGGCGGACCCAAAACGAGTGCTCATTCCATTTGCGCAAGGAATTCGTGCCGAAACCATTTGACGAACTGGCAGGCCCGGATGGTTACATAACAATTGGACGAATTCCGAAGGGAACACCTATCAATCTAGTGGCCAATCTGCAGCCAGACTTCCAACACGCGGGCGCCTTTCTCAAAGCCGCCGGAAAATTGATGAAGATAAATGCCGGGAACCTTTCGCCCGAGGCAGCCGAAGCCGAACTGCGTAAACTAGTTCCCGACCTTATCGCAATGAACAAATGTCCGGACTTTATTGAGGACAAGGGCCACTACTTCGGCACTGATTTGTCGGACAACGACAAGCGCGCGCTGATCGAATATTTGAAAACGTTTTGATCAAGATCGAATCCAACGAAAGGAGAAAATATGGCAGTCACCGTTGCAGAAATGTTGAAAATGTCGCAGGCGCAGCTCGACGACCTGTTCACTCAAAGTCCAACTGGTGAAATCCCAAGCGGCGAAGCAAAAGGCACGGCCATCATCGCACCGGGAACGACTTACACACAGGACATGGCCAATTTTGTAAATCATTTTGCGTGGCAGGGAAAAATTTTCGATCCAGCAAAGGGAATTTTGCGAAACAAGATTTTGCCTTTTGGGCTGAACGCGATCATCGCCAAGGTGTACAAAGGCCAGAGCTGGATGGATGGCAAGGAGTGCATCGTTCTCGATTATTCCGAGACTTCATTGGTGGCGCACTGGGTCCGTGACGAAATTCGTGAAGTCGCACCTCGGATTTATCTCGGCAAAGTCTATTTGGGCAAAAAGCGATTGATTGATTTCGCTCTCGAGTTCCCGGCGCCGGTTTCGTAAATCGTACGGCCATGGGAGGCGCCGTGAATTCGAACGTTAGTCGTCCAATGCCGCGCGCCAATACAGGTTCGTGGTTTCTAAATTGGCTGAGCGAGACGATCATGTTCCTTTTGCAGACGGAACGCCGGATCGACCCGTGGATACGCCCGGCATTCGACGCCACGCTTCGCGATCCGATCGCGCGGCTGGTCACATGGTTGACCAATAAGCAACGTAAGAACGAAAACTTAAGAATCGCCGAGGAAAAACCGCTGCCTAACGAGGAGGAGTATCTCAACTCCGTCATCGAGAGCTTTACCACGCAGATGCGAGGACTCTGGAAACCCGGGGGATTTGAGCGCGGCGGCAATACCAAAACACAGGGAATTGTCAGAGGTGAGTTTATCGTTCACGACAATCTTCCACCGCAGTTCCGTCGCGGCATCTATGCCAAGCCGCAAACGTTTCGTTGCTGGGTACGCTTTTCCGGGCCGGGTCCTTACATCACGCCGGACATCGACGACGTAGGCTTCATGAGCATCAGCATCAAACTCCTGGGCGTTCCCGGGGCGAAGTTGATGGACGAGGAGAAATTCACCCTCGACATGTTTGGCGTTTCCACGCCCACATTTGTCACGCAGGACATAAAGTCGAATGCCCACTTGCAAAAATGGAGCGTGAAGAACGCGCAAATTTTTCACTTCGTTAATTTCGAGGAACCGCACATAGGGGACATGATCATGCAAGGGTTATGGGTCAAAACCCAGAGTAGCCCGTTTGAGGCGCCGTACTTCAGTTGTGTGCCTTATTTGTTAGGCGAAGGCCAGGCAATGCAGTACTCGGTGTGGCCGAAGACGAACAAGAGAACGCCGATTCCGAGGCTTCCTTTGCGTCCGCCAGACGATTACCTGCGCGATGCAATGGTCAAAGCCTTGAATGAAGGAGACGTGGAACTGGACTTTCGGTTACAATTGCAGACCGATCCATTCCTGATGCCAATCGAAAACAACGGAGTGCTCTGGCCGGAGAAACTCTCGCCACGCGTTTCAGTAGCGACAGTCCGCCTGCCAAAGCAGAAGTTCGATTCGCCGGCGCAAATGGAATTCGCCAAAACGCTGTCCTACAACCCATGGCACACCATCGCCGAGCATCGGCCTTTGGGGAATCAAAGTCGCGCCAGGCGGCGGATGTATCTCGAGTTATCGACGCTGCGGCACAACATGAACAACGTGCCTCATTACGAGCCGACAGGAGATGAGGTATTCGAATAGCAGGCTATGACTCCCCAGTCGAACTTCATGGTTGTCGTGCCGGTTGATCCGAAGCACGAGACAGAGCTTCGGCAGTTGCTTGATTCGATGAACCAGGGGCCAGGCCAGGTAGACCCGAACAACGCCCTGATACCTTTCGCGAAATTCGACACGCTCCACTTCGCTCGCTTCGTTATTCTCGACGATAAGACGACCGAAGACGTGCGGGTCTATAGGTTAACGCCGCGCAGTTATCCGTTGTATCTGGCATTTCTGGGGGATGTTGATGGCGATGCAAATGCGTTCCTGGACCAGTTAATCAAACGTGCACGCAACGGCTTGGGCAGGATTTTTTCGTGCTGCGAAGGATTCACGTCAGATACCGATCTTCTCGTGTGGATGAAGCGACACCACGCTCCTGCTATTGCTGCCTATGTGAACTGGCGAGGACGAACGGTGCGCCAGATTCGCGAAGAAGTAGCGCTTTATGAAGCACTCGAAAACTACATCGGACAAAACAGCGCCACTTTTCAACATCTGCCGCCGCGCGAGCTTCATGAAAGATTGCGGAACTTCGTCAACGCGGAAAAATCGGCGAGCCGCTTAATCTTGTCTCCAGAAAGCCCAACGCCGCTAGGCTGGCAGATCAGAAATTTGCTGCACTTGTTCGGAATGCCGTTGCTGGTTTTGATCACGTTGCCCTTACTCATCCTGCTCGCGCCATTCTACATCATCGCGCTTCGCCATTTAGAGAAGACCGATCCGGAGGTTTGTCCGAGGGCGGACCAGCAGCACTCCGAAGATTTATCGCGGATCGAAGACCACGATGTCACAAACCAATTCAGCGCCCTGGGCAGTCTCAAGCCAGGTCTGGTGCGGCTGTTGACGACAAGCGGCGTGCTTAAAACTGTCAACTACGGTGCGCGGCATATTACGCGACCCGGTCGTCTGGGTCGGATACGTTCGATTCACTTCGCGCGTTGGGTGTTTGTAGCCGGCACGGAGCGAATGATCTTCTGCAGCAACTACGATGGCAGCGTCGAGAGCTACATGGACGATTTTATCAACAAGACCGGTTTCGGGTTAAACGCTTCTTTCAGCAACGGCGTCGGTTACCCGCGAACGAATTGGCTGGTGCGCGACGGCTGCATCGACGAGCGAAAGTATAAGGAATATCTCCGGCGCCACACGTTGGTGACCCAAGTCTGGTACAAGGCTTATCCAGGCTTGAGTGCCGTTGACTTGGAAAGAAACACACGCATTCGACAGGGATTGGAGTCATCGTCCATGACCGACGAGCAAGCGCGTGATTGGGTCGCACTGCTATGAGTCGAGTGGAGTTCGCCGACGTTCAAGGTCTCGTCCGGTTCGGTTATGGTCATCTCACCGAAGCTTCTTATGCGCTCGTGCGCGTGAAAAACGTGGCTGCAGCAAAAGCCTGGCTCCACTCTACTCGCGTAACCGACGCGGCGAAGTCACCAACCAATACTGCTATAAACATCGCGTTCACGGCCCCTGGTTTGAGAGCGCTTGGCATATCGGAGTCAGTAATCGCCGGTTTCTCGCAGGAATTTCGTGCAGGAATGGCGCAGGAAAGCCGCGCGCGGCAATTGGGCGATGTTGGAAACAACGCGCCATCAAACTGGGCTTGGGGGAGCTACGGGTGCGAGCCGCATGCCGTGGTAATGTTTTTTGGGAAACCGGAACAGTTTGGGTTCTTTGTCCAAAGCACCAAAGGTACCCCCTGGAGTGATGCATTCGAGGAGGTGACCTCGCTTGGTACCAGCAATCTCGACGAACATGAACCATTTGGGTTCAAGGATGGCATTAGCCAGCCGCAGATCGACTGGGAACAACGGCGGCAAACGCCGTGTACCCAGCTGGAGTACACGAACATCGTCGCGCTGGGTGAGTTCCTGCTTGGTTATCGCAACGAATACGGAAAGATTACCGATCGGCCTTTACTGGAACCCGATAGCGCCAGCGCGGAATTACTTGCTGCAAACGATGCTCCAACGAAAAAAGATCTTGGGCGCAACGGGACCTATCTCGTTATGCGGGAGTTGGAACAGGATGTCCGAAAGTTTTGGCAGTTCCTCCATCAGCAAGCCGCTGGAAATATCGAGGAGGCTCGTCAGCTCGGAGCGAAAATCGTTGGTCGGATGCAATCGGGCGACCCTTTGGTGCCGACAGAAGAGCGACCGACTCCTGGGAGCGACGCAACCTCAACTCAGCAGAATCGATTTACCTATCACAATGATCCTACGGGTGCGCGCTGCCCTTTTGGCGCGCATATCCGGCGCGCGAATCCACGCAACAGCGATTTCCCTGAACAACGCATCGGCCTGCTTCGAAAGCTCGTTATCATGCTCGGCTTTGGCCCCAAAGGTTTCTACGACGATCTGACCTCATCGGTTCGTTTTCATCGCATTCTACGGCGCGGCCGCGAGTACGGTTCCGAGCTACGGCCCGAGCAGGCACTCGCACCTGCACCACCTAACGAGCAACCGCGCGGATTAAACTTTATCTGTCTCAACGCAAACATCTCGCGCCAGTTCGAGTTCCTGCAAAATGCATGGATCTCCAACGCGAAGTTCGCTGGCTTAGCTGGCGAAACCGATCCGCTGTTGGGCAATCGTGAGCGGATCGCTGGCTACTGCCGGCCATCCGCTAATTTCACAATGCAAAAGGAGAATGGTCTGCGCTATCCTCTCTCGGGTCTGCCACAGTTCGTCACCGTGCGCGGCGGCGCTTATTTCTTTCTCCCAAGCTTACGCGCCTTGCGTTACTTCGCCGGAACTGGAAACGCGTAGAAGCACCCCACGGCAACAGGTGCAATGGGCCAGATAGAGCTGTAGTGTGCGCTGTCCTCAGCGCACCTGGTGGCTGGGTACCAATCCGTCGCGGCGCAATGCATGACCACTCGCGTCAATGAAAACCGCTTGTCTGTGCGGCGGTTCTCCGCCAGTTTCGTGCTGTCATGACGGGAAATCGTAAACTCGGTTGCCTCAGCATTTTTTTGTTCGTCGCGCTTTGCGCCAGCCTGTTCATGAACTTCGTGCTGATGATGGCGGCGTTCCAGCGCTGGAGCGGCATCCGGGAAACGGAACCGATCCCGCGTTTCCGAGAAATCCTGCTTCAGAGAGGTGCGCGCGCCAGCCTGGACAAAATCGCGGTGATTACCATGCGCGGTTTAATCAGTTCGTCGCTCCCTGGCAGCGTAGGCGATTCAATGGTTGATGACATGCGCGCAGCGCTACAACAGGCGCGCGACGATGGTCGGGTCAAAGCCATCGTGCTGGAGATCGATTCGCCCGGAGGAGAAGTCACTGCGTCGGATGCAATCTACAGCGCGGTGGTAAAGGCGGGCGCGCGGAAACCGGTGGTCGTCTATATGGAGTCGCTGGCAGCGTCTGGTGGTTATTACGTCTCCTGCGGCGGCAAATTTTTAATGGCCAACGAAACGACCATTACCGGCAGCATCGGAGTCATCATTCAAACACTGAATTACGAGCAGCTGTTTAACAAAATCGGACTTGCTT
>QHMS01000298.1 GCA_003217895.1 Verrucomicrobiota bacterium | reverse complement strand
ATTTCTTCGGTGGCGCCTCCGGTCCTTGAAAAACTTCGAGATCGTACCCGTGCTCACGCAGACGGTTCTCCGCCGCATCGCCGATGCTCGACGTCGCAAATACGCGAAAACGTTTCTTGTCGGTCATAGGTTAAACTAAAACACGTGGGCGCTCCGCTCGGCAAGGTGGAGCGGTTTGTCGCGTAGCGATATTCTGATTTTAGCCCGGCCTTTCAAGGCTGAGGGAAAATCAGTAACGATTCCATACGTCGCGTGAGCGATGGCTGACTCAGCCCCAAAGATAGCGCTCATCATATTCAATACCGTGTTTGCGCAAGAACTCCAGATACTCGTCTTGAAACGTGTTCTTACGATGATGCTCGCGCTGATTCTGAATGTAGCGGACGACTTCAGGAAGGTTTGATTTGCTCACCGTGAACGCCCCATATCCATCCTGCCAACTAAATCCGCGCAGGTTTCGAAACTGGTCGTGAATCCATTTTGAAGAGTCGCTTTTGAGATATTGAGCGATCTGAGCCGGAGCGATTATCGCTGGCGCTGTCATCAGTGCGTGAATGTGATCGTCCACGCCGCCGATTTGCAGGGCGGTCATCTTATGGGTCCGCGCGATGCCTCCAATGTAAGCCCAATGCATTCTTCGATGTCGCGCACAATCCAAGGCTCGCGGTTCTTGGTTGAGAAGACGATGTGATAATGGAGCGACGTGTATGTGTTGGCCATGGTCTTATCTTATATCTCACCGCTCAATCGTCGCTGACGCGACGGGATGTTTTTGCGTCATTTGTCCCGGCCTTGAAAGGCCAGGCTAAACTTAGTAGGACCGCTACGCGGCGAACTTGCCCTACAAATTTTTCTTCGTCCAACTCGCGATGCGGTCGAGCGCTTTCTCGATGTTTTCGATCGAGTTGGCGACGCTGAAGCGCAAATAGCCTTCGCCGAAAGCGCCGAACGCGGTACCGGAAAGCGCGGCGACGCCAACGTCGTCGAGCAGCGCGTCGGCCAGTTTCTTCGATGGCCAACCAGTCTGCGTGATGTTGGGGAAAACGTAGAATGCGCCCTTGGGCAAGCGGCAGGAGAAACCTTTGATCTTGTTGAGACCGGCAACCATCACGTCGCGTCGCTTCTGGAACTCGATGCGCATTTGATCAACCAAATCCTGCGGGCCACGCAACGCTTCGATACCGGCGATTTGCGTGAAGCTTGCAGTACAGGAAGCGGAGTTCGTCATCAGTCGCGCGATGTGCGCCGCCAGATCAACGCGCATCACACCGTAGCCCATGCGCCAACCAGTCATGGCATAGGTCTTGGAGAAACCATCGAGCAAAATCGTGCGCTCCTTCATGCCATTGACCGACATGATGGAATGATCTTCACCTTCGAAGATAAGACGGCTGTAGATCTCGTCGCTTAATACCATGATGTTGCGATCGCCGATGGCGCGCGCGATGCGATCGATGTCGTCTTTCTCCAGTACGCCGCCAGTCGGATTCTGCGGCGAATTCACGATGAGTAATTTCGTGCGGTCATTGATCAGACTGGAGAGCTCATCGACGTCGAGCCGGAAATCCAACTCCTCGCGCAACCGGATCGGCACCGCTTTCGCGCCGACGTAATTGATCATCGACTCGTAGATCGGAAATCCCGGATTTGGATAGATGACCTCGTCGCCGTCTTCCGCGAGCGCGAGAATGGAAAAAAAGATGATCGGCTTGCCGCCGGGGACAACAACCACTTCATCGGGCGTAACGGCTACGCGGCGCGTTTCGCTCACATGTTTTGCGATGACTTCGCGTAGCTCCATTAACCCGGCCGACGGCCCGTAATGCGTGTAGCCCTTGTGCAGTGCGTTGCATCCGGCGTCGATGATGTTCGGCGGCGTATCGAAATCCGGTTCGCCGATCTCGAGATGGATAATATCGCGACCCTCTGCCTCCAGAGCTTTTGCCTTCACCAACACTTCGAAGGCAGTCTCGGTTCCGAGACGCGCCATGCGCTTTGCGAGACGAAGATCATGGTGCTTGGTCATAAACTGAAATCAGCCTTATCAGAGCAGGTGGCGCAACTTGTCTTTAAACAAGTTCGCGATCGCGGGGTACGTCGCTCCTGTTAATTTGCGGCTGACACAGCCGCCGCTACACTTTTGATGCTTTGAAGCGCCTGTTGTCTTTCGTTATTTTCGTTGTTGTTCTGCTCGTTGCCGCGCTCGCGGTGCACATCGACTGGACTTGGAAACGAAAACTTTCACCGCGCGGCGGGCGTTATTTTTTTCATCGCGTTGAGCTGGCAGTGCCATCGTTCCGTCAGTCGGAAGAAAAATGGCGCGATGATCCGCTGGGCGGAGTGCCAGAAAACGGCACGCTCGGCGGCGAAGGCTGCGCCGTGGCTGCCACAGCGATGGTATTCAAATTTTATGGCATCGACGTTGATCCGCAGCAGTTAAACTGGTTTTTACCTTTGGTTGACGGATACACGGAGAACGGCTGGATTTATTGGGACCGCGCGGCGTTGCCGGGTAGCGTGACGCATTTTGTCGTGATCGCCGGGAAACAGGGTTTCGACTACCTGGTGCGCGATCCGGGCGCGGGTTCTGCAAAAGGTCTCTACCCGCTGCGCGAACTCGGCAGTGACATCGAGGCGCTCAGATTTTACGAGCCCATTGCGAATGCGAGTTCGCAACTCTCCGCGCAAAAGTAAGCTTTCCCGTATGCCACGCGTGGAAACGTGCGGGGATTTGCGCTAGAATGTTTCGGTGTTCTGGAATGCATTTCGCCACCGATTTCTGGTTGACCCGGCTCTGCTTCCAACGCGCGCTCGGATGTCTATACCTGGTCGCGCTTCTGGTTGCGGCTAATCAGTTCATCCCGCTACTGGGCGAACGCGGGCTGCAACCGGTGCGGCGCTTTTTGCGCCACGTTCCGTTTCGGCGCGCGCCGAGCTTGTTTTACGTTCTTTGCTCGGACCGCTTTATCACGACGACGATCTCGTGCGGCATCGCGTTGTCGATTTTCGTCGTCTTCGGCGTGTCTGAATCGTTTGGGCTCGTCGTGTCGATGCTCACGTGGGCGTTGCTCTGGGTGATTTACCTCTCGCTGGTCAACGTCGGACAGACGTTCTATGGCTTTGGCTGGGAAACGATGCTCACCGAAACCGGTTTTCTCGGGATTTTTCTCGGATCATCGAATACGCGTGCGCCGGTTGTTGTGATGTGGCTAATCGTATGGGTGCTTTTTCGCACCATGTTCGGCGCAGGCATGATCAAACTGCGCTCCGATCCTTGCTGGCGCGATCTGACCTGCCTCTTTTACCATTACGAAACTCAGCCCCTGCCCAATCCGCTAAGCTGGTATCTGCATCATTCGCCGCCGTGGACTAAGAAGGCCGGCGTGCTGTTCACTCATTTTGCTCAACTTGTCGTACCGTGGTTCTATTTCGCGCCTGCGCCACTGTGCTATTGGGCGGGCGGACTGACGATCCTGTTCCAAATTACTCTCATCCTGAGCGGGAATCTTTCGTGGCTGAATTACATCACCATCGCCCTTTGCATCCCGTGCTTCGACGATCGATTCCTGACACGCATCATTCACATTTCGCATTCGGTGCCCGCAAACATGACTTTACTGCACGCGATCGCCGTCGGCACGGTCGCTGTGATAGTGCTCGCGCTAAGCTGGCGGCCGGCGCGCAATTTGTTTTCCCGCCGGCAACTGATGAACGCCAGCTTTGAGCCGTTGCACCTGGTGAATACCTATGGCGCGTTCGGTGCCGTCACGCGCGAACGGTTCGAAGTCGTCATCAAAGGAACTGACGCAGAGGTTCCCGACGCCGATGCTAAATGGCGCGAGTACGAATTCAAAGGCAAACCGGGCGACGTGAACCGCCGTCCCTGCATCATCTCGCCGTATCATTGGCGCCTTGACTGGCAAATGTGGTTTGCCGCGATGTCGCCCCCGGAGTTTCATCCCTGGATCTTCGCCCTTCTGGAAAAATTACTCGAAGGTGAAAAAAGAATTCTTCGTTTATTCGCGCGCAACCCATTCCCAAATGCGCCGCCGAAATTCATTCGCGCAGATTGGTATCGTTATCGGTTCACCAAGCCCGGTGACCGCGACTGGTGGACACGCACCTACGTCGGCGAATATGTGCCGCCAATCACTTTGAAGCGCGCGGCTGATGAAGTGCATTAAACTCGTCTCGAAACAGAGCGAGACCATCTGTGTGAAATCGGTGGCGCGCTCCTGATTCGCTGTTTGTTAGTCATTAGTCGGGGTGTAGCGTGCCGATGCGCACGCGCAAAACTGAGGCCGGAGTTATGGGTGTCATGTTGCAAGCGTTTTATTGGGATTGTCCCAAAGCGGAAAGTCGCGAGCATCAATGGTGGGCTTATATCCAATCAAAATTACCGGTGATTGCGCAGGCGGGTTTTACGGCGTTGTGGCTTCCGCCAGCAAACAAGGCAGCCGATTGGAAATCCATGGGCTACGATCCTTACGACTACTATGACCTCGGCGAGTTTGATCAAAAAGGCGGCGTGCCTACGTGGTTCGGTTCCAAAACTGAATTACTCGACCTGATCCAGTCCGCTCATTCGGCGGGAGTCCAAGTGTATGCGGACCTGGTGTTCAATCATAACAGCGGCGCTGATGCTCAGGAACTGAATCCGATCGACGGCCAGTGGCGCTGGACCAAGTTCGCACCGACAAGCGGCAAGTTCCCGCGCGACTGGAAGTGTTTTCATCCGAGCCGCTACGAGACTTGGGACGGCGTAACATTCGGTGATATGCCTGATCTGTGTCATCGCGCTCCGCTTGTTTATACCGAGCTCATCAACTACGCTCGCTGGCTTTTGGAGGAAATCGGTTTCGACGGATTCCGCTATGACATGGTCAAGGGTTACGGCGGCTGGATGGTGCGCTCAATTCAAGAAATGCGTGCCCTGCGCGGCGGCGCAAGTTTCAAACCGTACGCGGTCGGAGAATGCTGGGACAGCGAACGCAGAATCGATGATTGGCTCGATGAAACTAACGCTTGGTCGGACAATCCAGTGGGCGCGTTTGATTTTCCGCTGCGCTGGCGACTGCGCGATTTGTGTGACAGCTACGGATTCAGTCTGCGTAATCTCAGTGAGCCCGGCGTCTTGATGTGGGACCGGCCAGCCCAAGCCGTGACCTTCGTGGAGAACCACGACGTCGTGCGCGACAGTCCTATCATTAACGACAAGCTTCTGGCCTACGCATTCGTCCTGACCCATGAGGGTTATCCATGTGTTTTCTGGCAAGATTATTTTAACTGGGACCTCGCACAGCCGAATACTCAAATCGGCATTGACGCGCTCATCAAAGTTCACGAGCAAAATGCTGCTGGCCCGACGCAAGTTCTCTTCGTAAACGATGACCTCTACATCATGCAGCGCCCGGGCAACGCTAACCAAAGCGGGCTACTCTTTATTTTAAATAATAGCGGTAGTTGGAACAGTGCTTGGATTCAGACGCGGTGGATCAACACGCAGCTTGTTCCCGCAGCATGGCGCGGGCGTGACGACCTGAGCATGCCGCAGGAAAAATGGACTAACGACTCCAGATGGGTCGATGTTTGGGCGCCGCCGCGCGGCTACGCAGTTTATATACCCGAGTGATTCCCAAGCTCCAAATATCAACTTCCCAGGCTACGCCCAGCCAAAAAAACGAATTATGGCACCCGGAAAATCTTTCCTGTGTACGGATCTTTCACAGCGGACCCGGGAGCAAAAGCGCTGACATCGATGTAATTTCCCTCGGGTAGGTAAGGACTTGTGACAATGCCTTTCCGGTCTGGGACGGGAATTCCATAGGGCATGTCTCCTTTTGCTTTGTCCGCAGGCGCAGCTGAAGCCGGCTGCACAATTGGAGTCGGCGCGGCTTGGGTAGCAATTGATTCTCGAGAAGCAGGCTCCCCGGAGGCTGTCGTCTTCCTGGTTGGATGAGGCGTCGGCTGAGGCTGGAAAGCCTTGGAAATCGAATGGCCGACTTTCTTGAAAAAGTCTCCTACCGGATCGGCGTTTGCCCAATGTCCGCTCAAAGGCAACAGCGCGGCAACCAGCAAACAAATGCCGCGCGAACCAACAAGGCGATTAATTACAAGCGCTTTCATAATGTGATTCTGAGCGAAGCGAAGAATCTCGGTTAATTTTGGACTGATCCATTCTCAACGGAATGGCCAGAGATGTCTCGCTTCGCTCAACATGACAGTGCTATTTCTCCGACGAGTTCTAAATTTTAGGCGTTCGTGCCAGGCTGTGATTGTCCTCCAGAATGGGGGCTTAAGAGAAGAAAATTCTCTCTGTAATCGGAGTGCGTCAAGCGCTCCTGGTCACAACGGATAATGCAAGCGCAGCAACTGTGGTGGATCGG
>QHMS01000297.1 GCA_003217895.1 Verrucomicrobiota bacterium | reverse complement strand
TTTCAGCAAAGCAAAAGAATTGGGTAACGCGCCGGATGCCAAAGTCGTAAAGTATGGGCCGCCATTTAGTCTGGGCCGTTTCCTACGAATATTTGGAGGCTCAGATTCCAAAATTGAGCTTCAGCTTCCGAGGCAGTTCGTGCCGCAACTGGAAAGCGGACGCGCGTATTACCTGCCAAGCTATTACGCACCGTAGCGGCGGACACCCATGCCATCCGCCAGCTTCTTTGCGGCCTTCGGTGTCGCTCCGAATATTGTTCTCGGCATCCTTTCCCTCCTCTACGTTCTGGCCAGCCTCTATGTCTATACTTCGCTGATTCATCAGATCAGCGCGCGAAGGCCGAGCGGTGTCGAGACCAACGCACCGGAACGGACCTTCGGGATGCCGGAAGCAATACTCGCTGCGCTGTTGATTGTTTTTCTTTCGCTGAGTATCGGCGCATCAGTTTCGCAGCCATCGATACAATTCACCGCGCGTAATCTTTTAGGGAATTTCCTTCTTATGGTTTTGCTCGTGCTTTTCATTGTGACTTTTCTCCGGCTTCGTGGTTTCGACGTTGGCTCGCTAGGCGGGTTTTACCGAATCAGCTTTCTTCGCGTCCTGAGCACAGGAGCGATCCTGTTGTTCTTTGCTTATCCATTGATCTTGTGGTCGGACATCATTACGCAGCGGATTTTCGGGGGCGGTTCGAGCAGGCAGAACATCGTGGAGTTCTTCAGCGGCTCGCGCACGCTTCAGCAGCGAATCATGATCATCGTTTTCGCAATAGCAGTCGCACCGGTAATTGAAGAATTTCTGTTTCGGTTTTTCCTCTACAATGTCATCAAAGGCTATCTTGGCCGCCTCCTTGGTATCACGTTCAGTGCGCTGCTGTTTGCTGCAGCGCATGTACACTTTCCTTCGTTTGTCCCGTTGTTCGTTTTGGGAAGTTGTTTCGCGATTGCGTACGAATGGAGCGGTTCGCTTCTTGTCGCGATGACAATGCATTCGCTTTTCAATTCGCTCACCCTTACCGCGCTGGCATTTCCGGAGATTTTTTCTCCATGAAAGTGCGCGACTTGGGCGAAGACAAATTGCTTGACCTGCTGTTGCCACGTCTCTTGCCCGGAAAGACAATTGCGATGCGCCTTCGCGACGACTGCGCTGTGGTTGAAATGCAGGACTGCCGAGGCCTTCTCGTACTCAAGACTGATTGTGTTGTCGAAGGCGTGCATTTTTTGCGGGGAACGAAGGCATTGGATGTTGGATGGAAAGCCATGATGCGTCCGCTGAGCGATTTTGCCGCGACCTCAGCCGTGCCCAAATTTGCTCTGATAACGCTTATGGCTCCGAAACAAACGGAAGTCGCGTGGCTCCAAGAACTTTATCGCGGCATGCGCCGGGCCGCGAAGCGGTTCAAAGTCAGCATAGTCGGCGGCGAAACGAGCAGCACACCGGGGCCGATTGCCATCTCAACGAGCGTTGTTGGCTTCGTTGAAGGAGAGCGCTGCGCATCGCGCCGCGGTGGGAAGGCGGGCGACGATGTTTTCGTTACTGGCCGCCTCGGGGGCGCTCTGAAACAAAAGCACCTGCGATTTATCCCGCGGATTGCAGAGTCGCGCTGGCTTACAAACAATTTCTCGATCCACGCGATGATGGATTTAAGCGATGGACTTGGGGCCGATCTTCCCCGTTTGGCCCGTGCCAGCAAAGTCGGATTTAAAATCCAGATGAAAGATCTGCCCCTCACCCGTGGCGCGAAGGTCAATGACGCAATTTCCGAAGGCGAAGATTACGAATTGCTCTTCGCCATTTCACCGCGCCAGAGAGACCGCCTGGTGCGAAGCTGGGCAAAAAAATTTACTCGATTGCCGCTCACGCGCATCGGTTCCCTCTCTCAACCTTCAACTAAAAACTTTCAACTTCTACCACGTGGCTACGTTCATTTCCAAAAGCCCAGCTGAAACGGAAGCGGTCGGCCAACAATTCGCGGAGGACATCGGCCCCGGATCGACTTTGGCTCTCAAGGGCGAGTTGGGAAGCGGGAAAACGATGTTCGTCAAAGGTCTCGTCGCCGGTTTGGGAACCCGCTGCGATGTCACGAGCCCCACGTTCACCATCCTGCATGAATATCGAGGAGGCCGATTACCTATTTACCATTTCGATTTTTTTCGCCTGGAAAATCGAGAATCCGTCGTTCGGCTTGGCCTCGATGATTACTTTTTCGGCGACGGCGTTTCAGTAATCGAGTGGGCCGACCGCTTCCGAGAATTTATTCCGCAACGGGCACGCTGGATTTTGTTTGAAATAAAATCGGAAAATCAGCGGGCGATTACGTTCGAATGAAAATTCTCGCCCTCGAGCTGTCCACCGCGCGCGGCAGTCTGGCGTGGCTAGATAATGATGGTGTCGAACTTTCCCGTGAATGGCCTAACGACCGAAAAAACTCCGGAGCCTTGTTTAAGAATCTCGACGCTGTAACGAAAAAGTTTGGCGCTCCAGAGACGATTATTGTCGGCGTTGGCCCGGGCTCCTACGCCGGTACGCGTATCGCCATTTCGGCCGCAATCGGATTGGGCCTCTCCTCCGGCGCGCGGCTGATCGGTTTCCCGTCCATCTGCGTCATGGAATGCGACGCGTATGAATACTGCGTGATTGGCGATGCTCGCAGAAAAACGTTTTTCTTCGCGCGTATCCACGGACAAGAACCGGTGGAAGGCCCCACGCTGTACTCTGAGTCGGAAATGAAGGCGAAACTCGACAGACTTGAGCAGGCGCCGCCGATATTCTCTTCGGAGTTCCTCCCCCAATTTGACCGTGCTGTGGTTCGGTATCCCTCCGCCGTCGTACTGGGGAGAGTTGCGCAACAGCCCCAACGCAGCTTTCATTTTCCGCCACTGGAGCCGATTTATTTGCGCGAGCCGCATATCACCATGCCTAAATGAAAGAAACTTTTCGTTGTTGGGCCGAAATCGATCGCGATGCGCTGCGGACAAACATTGGCCGATGACGCGCAACTATTTGGCGTGGCCAATCTGGAAGAGGCGCTGGCGCTTCGCGAGTCGCTCCCCCATTCCATCATTATTCTCGGCCCGGCAACTCCAGAAGAAAGATCGACCATCGCCCAACACGGATTTATTCCGACGATCTCCAGTCTCGAAGAAGCGCAAGCGTTCGATCAACTCGGGCCAATCTCGATCAATTTCAAAATCGATACCGGCATGGGGCGAATGGGCGTAGTCGAAAACGAAGCGCGCGAGGTTTTTAAACGCGTGGCTGCATTGCCGAACATCAACATTCACAGCATCTCGACCCACATGCCGGTCTCCAACGAAGACGCGAAATTCACCCGCGGCCAGCTCGTCCGATTTCGAAGAATCATCGGACGGATTCGCGCCGAAGTCCCGGGAGGTTACAAAGCGCACGTCTTGCAAAGCGCAGGCACACTCGCGTTTAATCCGCCGACGCTCGATATCGTGCGCGCAGGCATCATGCTTTACGGGATTTCGCCGCTCCCAGAATTTCAGAAACTGCTGAAGCCAGTGATGACATGGAAAACGCGGATTGTCCTGATTCGCGAGATGCCGAAAGGGAGCTCCATCAGTTATGGCCGCACGTTTATTACTCCGCGAAAAATGCGAATCGCGACAATGTCGGCTGGGTACGCCGATGGCTATCCGTGGCATCTTTCCAATCGTGCCGCCGCCGTCCTGGTGCGCGGGCAGCGTTGTCCTCTTGTCGGCCGGGTAACGATGGATTTGATGATGATCGACGTAAGCAACATCGAGAATGTGCAAGTGGGTGACGAAGTTGTTCTCATGGGGCGCGATGGCAGCGAGGAAATTTCCTGCGGCGAACTCGCTGAAAAGGCCGGCACCATTACGTGGGAGATCATTACCCGGATTGGCGCGCGTGTGCGGAGAGTATTTGTTTGATCGCCCATGTTCCAAATCATCTTCAACGAACTGAGCGCAGCTGAGATCTCGGCGTTGCCAAAAAAATTGCAGCTCGAGTTGCTAGCCCAGTTTCAGATATTGCCCCAGGACCTGGATCAACTCGATTCGGAACGGTTCGGCGTAATCGAGCGCGACGGACGAAAATTATATCGCTATCGCGCGAAAGATTACCGGATTTATTTCGCGAAGACCGACGAAGGCATCAAGGTCCACCGCGTATTACACAAAAACACGTTTCGCGATTTTCTTTTTCGAAGCAAATTGCCGGTCTCAGAAGACGCACAGCTCAGCCAGGCGCGCGAGTTTTGGAAATTGATCGAGGAAGGGGAAAAAACGAGAAAGGTATAGGCGCCCGACATTTCATCAACAGCACCGAGCGGCTGCGCTTGATCGAAGGTTGTCATCCCGAGCGCAAGCTAGCGAGCGTGGTCGCGGATCTTATGAGAGATCCTTCACTCCGTTCAGGATGACAAAACGCGCGGGCGGTCTTGTCACTTCATCAACAAGACGGAGCGGCTGCGCTTGATCTCGCGCGTGATTTTGCGGTGCATGTAAGCCGGCATGCCAGTCACTCGACGGGGAAGGATTTTGCCGCTTTCGCTGACGAATTTTTTCAGGAGATCGGGATTCTTGTAATCGATTGCTTCGATGGCGATATCGATCCGGCGTCGCGGCATGGGGCGATTGGCGCGACGGAATGCGGAGCGGCGTTTGGGCGTTTTTGGTTGCATCGATGGCTACTTGGTCTCGCGGTGCAACGTGTGTCGCCGCAAAAATGGATTGTATTTCTTTTTCTCGAGCCGGTTCGGCGTGCGCGGGCTTTTTTTGTTGCGCGTGGTCATGTAACGCGAAGGCGGTTTGCCTAACGCTTTGGCCTCGGTGCATTCGAGAGTGATAATGTCCTGCGCCATTCTCTCACTCCTTCACTTCCGTGGGCGTGACTTCTTCCTCCTCGCCCTCGCGGGTTTCCTCCTCGGTCAAACCGAACAAAGAGGTGACCGATTGGCGGACCCGGGACGCTTTGCTCTGCTTTTCCAACTGTGACTGGCATTCAACGGTGAAACGCGCGAACGGGATCGCTTCGAGTCGCGCATGCGGGATCGGTTTCCCAGACATCTCGCACTTTCCGTAGGTCCCCAACTCGATCCGCTTGAGCGCCTCGTCGATTTCGTAAAGGGCATCCTGCTCCTGCGAAAGCAAACTCAACGCAAAATCGCGATCGTACGCGTCGGAACCGGCATCGGCCTGGTGCATGCCAAAGGCCGAAGCTTCGCTGCCTTCCGCGCGCGAGCGAAGAGTGCCCTGGGCCACACCTGCCATCGAATCCACCATGGCGTCGCGAAGCTGGAGCAGTTTTTCTTTCTGCTTGCGGATAAACGGATCGAGCCTCTTTTCGCGATGGTTCAGGCCGAGCAACACCGCGGGCGATTCCGTAGTCTGCCGTCTGGATTTAGGCGAACGCCGTGCGGTCTTCGGGCGGCGCGCAGCCTTGACCACGCGGGCCTTCTTGGCGTGAACCTTGCGCGCCGGTTGCGGCTTACGAGCAGCTGATTTCCTTGCAGAACTCTTTTTCTTTGGTTTAGCCATAGCGTTGTTAAGCGCCCTCTAATCGACTGACGCCGGAAAAACGGACGCTTAATTAAGAACATTTCCCTTACCGCGCAAGAGGATTCGGAAAAAATCGGATACTTTCGTAATGGAACGTCCTGACGCGTGTAATGTCCGCTGTCCTCAGGCGATCTATGATGGGCCGACTGCGCTGAGGACAAGCGCAGACTACAGCCTGTTCGACGACCTGCGCCCGGTCTTACGAACTCGCGCTTGAGTAATGGCGCAATGCAAATCTCCAAAACACTCGGGACAGCCAGAACACAATCGTCGATGCGACAATCAGATGAAGCATTAGGGGGAACGGTTGTCCAAACGATTTAATGATTAAAATACCCATAGACGAGTCCCTGTGCGCGGACGATCCAAAAACTCACCGCGGCCAGGCCCAGCATAATGGAGTAATGCACGGCGATACCAAAGCAAAGCGCCGCGAGATAGAGCGAGACGGAGAGCAGGCTCGGAACCACACCGAGCTTGGATAACGCGATGCAAACCACGCCGCCGCCAAGCGCCGCGTTTACGATACTGTCGAGAGCGAATTGTTTCGTGGAGACGGCGAACTGGCTGTCGATCGGCAAAACCAGTAGTGAATCCAATCTCCCCGTGCGCACCAATTCCGGAATGTTGGCCACGTTCACAAAAAAGAAGGCTTGGAACAGTTGCGCGATGATTTGATGTGTGCCGATGAGCAGCACCACTTCCCATTTCGTCCAGTCCCCGATGTGATCGACGTTCCCAAAGATGATGCTGAAAAAAACGATTTGCCCGCAGAACCAAAGGATCTCCACAACCATCCACAGGAGGAAATTCGCCTTGAAACTCATCTCGCGAATAAGCGAGTTGCGCATCATGATGGTGTAGATTTCGATGTAGCGCCGCACTGGGTCTCCCTGTCTCCTAGTTGTAGGCGTGTCAACTGCCACATAGATGAAACGATTTGTCCCTTGGATCGCTTCGGTCG
>QHMS01000336.1 GCA_003217895.1 Verrucomicrobiota bacterium | reverse complement strand
TCCTTGATCGTGTCGAAACTGCCGACAAACAGCGAGGCTTCGCCTTGCTGAAACACTGCGCCGTTTTTGGTATGGATGTCGATCACGCCGGTGTTACGGAAACCGAATTGTGCCGGAAGCGCGCCGGTGATGAGCGAAACACTATCGGCAAAACGCGTCTCGAGTTCCTGTCCGAATCCAGGAATGCTTTCCGGCAGGAGGACGTCATCGATACGGTATTGCAGATTGGCGTGTTCGCCCCGGACGTGAAGCTGGCTGAATGAATCTTGCGCCACGCCTGGAAATCGCAGGATGGTTTGATTAAACGGCGCGCTCTCGCCTTGCGCCTGTGAATCGAGTCTGTCGGGGCCGACGGTGTAACGCGTCGCCCCGAGACTTGGCACAATAGCCTCGCGCGAAATGTCCAGTTCCTGAGATGTAACGACGACCTGTTCAACGGTCGCCGTTCCCGGAGTACCGGCAGCGGACAACGCCGGCGAAGCGGTGGGATTTGCTGCGGCTGGGGTTGTCTCCTGAGCCGTTGCGATGGGCGCAATCCAAAGCAATGCGCCGAATGCGATCAGAAATTTTTTCATAAAGATTTTTGAGAAATGGATTTTTCAAATTGTGGTGGTTGCAGAGGCGTTTGTGCCAAACGCCTGTTTGGATTGCCTTCGGCGCTTGGCACAAGCGCCGCTACAACTGGACGCGACTCAGGCGAAGTGAGATTTCTGGCGCTCCGCGAGAACGCGGCTCAGCTGCATGCTAACCGCGCGCGGGCGGCGCATGCTCGAAAATGCTTGCGCCAAAAAACGGCGATTGAACCCAGCAGGGAGTCAACGCCGGAATTTTAGAAAACTGAACGGCCGGAAACGGCACACTGACCAGTGGCGGATGAGCAGCATGATCGTAGCTGCCCGATGCGATCATTGTCGCTGCGCAATTGTGCTCGACGCGACCTGCATCCTTGTGGACGCGCTGATGCAATTGCGGGGAAGCACTGAGCGCGAGCGCCCAAAGAAACCCTACGGAAACGAAGGTCGCGACGATCGCACGTCCGCGATTATTCGACCGCGTCATTGTACTCATTCGGCTGCGAGCTTGTCTCCAGCGCGCCTTTCGTGCAAGCAATTTCCTGCGAGACTACCGCAACAAAACCAAACGCTGTCGAAGCTGACGGCTCGCACCGCTTCAGTTGTCGCCGCTGTTTCCGCTCGCTTCATTACTCATCTGAAAAGCAACGCGATGATTAGCGCCGGAAGAATTCCGGGCTGCTGATCTGGCCAGGACGAAGCGCGCGTACGCGCGATTCTCCACGTAAGGATCGGCATCGGCCACAACTGGGCGGAAATACAGGTGTCCGAGATGGCGCCAGCAGTCCAACATGATGCCGCTCCGGAATGGCCGTCCTTTGGCAGTGACAACGATACAATTGTTCTCGCGCCAGTTGCCCGGGTTGGCTTCACCCCAGCGCAGCTCGAGGCTGCTGAGTCGCAATGCATCAAGGGCAACCAGCAGGTCTTCCGACCATTGGTAACAGTAGCCGCGTTTCTTCAGACCATGATAGATCAGGAAATTGTTAAAGATCGGCGTGCCGAACATGCGGTACTGTCGCCTGAGCTGGCTGACGGTCGCGTAAGCACAGTCCGCGAGCAGCTTTGCTTCATTGCGATCCACCTTTGGCGAAAGTGCAGCGAGTTGATTGGCCAGCGCTTCCGCCTTGGCCGAATCGCTGCTCGGCACTTGGAATGAGCCGGAAAACTCGCCACGGGACGAGTCCGTCCGATTGGCGGACTTTTGCGGTTGTTGACCGGCACTGGCGAAGCCGGTCGTCGTCCAAAGCGCAAACATGAAAATTACCAGGGCGATGCAATGCACCGATTGACGCTGCCACTGCCGATCCCGCCTTGCCAACTCGCACGGCGTCGAGCGGAAATTTCTCTCATTGATATTAACTTTCGTATCCACTTACAAGAATCTCTTCGAGAAAGTGCGGTGTTTCGTGTGTATGTCACCCATCGCAGGAGAAAAGCTGTGCCTCCCTAGCAAATAGCAGGTCCTTTTCCGGAGAAACCGCGCTCTCCGAGCCAGGGAAAATGCCGGCGCACGCGCGCCACCCGTTTGAGTCTAAATGATTCAATTGCCTTCGTTCGAATGTGTGCAATGGCCTCTTCAACAGAATCAGTCGCGAAAATCAGGCTTAAATCGTCCGGGCCAATCTTTCCGCGCTCCGCCATTTTCTCGATAAAACCGATCAGCTCCTTCCAGTAATCGGTGCCCATAATTACGATCGGGAAGTTTTGGATTTTTCCCGTCTGAATGAGAGTGAGCGCTTCAAACAATTCATCGAGCGTGCCTGCGCCGCCGGGCATCACAACGAACGCATACGAATACTTAATCAGCAGCGCTTTGCGGACGAAAAAATAACGTAACCGGACACAGCGATCGAGATAAGCATTGGACACTTGCTCGAATGGCAGCTCAATATTGCATCCGACCGAGCGGCCACCGATTTCTTTTGCGCCGCGGTTGGCTGCTTCCATGATGCCGGGGCCGCCGCCAGTCATCACCGTGAACCCCAGCCGCGCAATCGCCGCGCCCATTTTTCGGGCCAGCTCGTAGTGCGGATCGTTCGGTTTGACGCGCGCCGAGCCGAAAACCGTCACGCACGGGCCGACGAAATGAAGCGTGCGAAATCCCCGCAGGAAATCGCGCATCACTCTTAGCAATGTAAAAAACTCTGCGAACCGCGAGCGTGGGCCTTCGAGAAAAATTTTTGAAAACGGGGTCACTGAGGGCGATGACGTCCACTAGCGAACTCGCACGTCGAAGCCTCAAATCGAAACCGGCGTCTGCAATGTGAGATATGAGTAGTGGCAACCGCGCGCTAAAAAATGGCAAGCCACCGGTAGCAGAGGTGCAACGCAGAAGATAAACCTTCGATTCGTGATTCAGGCGAATCTGATCAGAAAATTTTCCTTACTCATCCTGTTTTTGTGCATGTTGCCGACAACTGCGGCTCTTGCGGGTGCGCGTCACTTTACTTTCCTCTATGAGGCGCCGACTTCAGCCCCCGGCAGCATCGAATCGGAGAACTGGATTACGTGGCAACGTGTAATCAACCCAGAGCGGTCCGATCAAATCGGATTTCGTCATGAAATCGAGATCGGCGTCACCGATCGTTTTCAAGCTAGCATTTATTTCGTTGATTGGTCGTACGCACGCGACAGCAAGCAATCCACTTTTAATTATTCGGATTCCGCAATCGAGCTGATATACAATCTAACGAATCCGGTCATCGACCCGGTGGGGTTGTCAGTTTATGGAGAAATCAGTGGCGGCCGCCAACATTTCGAACTCGAATCAAAACTGATTGCGCAGAAAAATTTTGGGCCGCTCATTCTCGATTACAACCTGACGCTGGAAGCCGAATGGGAAGAACAAGGGCTTCAAGAACACCAGGGCGAAATGCAGCAGGCGCTCGGCGCAAGTTACGAACTTTCGCCGTGCATTTCAGTCGGTCTTGAATTCTTGCACGAATTTGTTTTCCCAGACTGGCGCGACGAAGAAAAAATCAGGAATGTCTTCGTAGGCCCGAACATCGCGTTTCGACACCAAAATTGGTTCGTAACAGTCACTGCTCTGGCACAAGCAACCAACACGCCGGGCGAAGCTGATTTCAAAGTGCGTACAATTTTCGGCTTCGGTTTTTGAGAGAATGAAGAAACTATCGATCCTCTTGGTTCTCCTCGCTTGCCTGATGGCGTGCGAATCGGTCAACTATGTGCCGCTGGTCGCTCCGCAAATGGCGGCTGCAACGAAAGGACGCCGTATCGATGTTGCCACGCTGCGTGAAGGCCGGAGACTTTTGGTGCACCGGTGCATCGATTGCCACACACTGCCGCCGCTATGGCACTACGCCGTCGAAGATTGGCCGGACATCATAAACAGCATGGCGCACCGCGCGAGTTTAAAACCAGCCGAGCGTGATGCGATAGTAGCATATATTGTCGCGGTGCGATCGACAGCGCGGTAATCGTCGAGCCCGTTACAAAACTTTATTGGCCCCCACCGAAAGTGAGTTTTTCTACTACGGCTTTTAGCCGGCGGACGGCGCGGGCGAGATTCGCGGGCGCCCGCCGATAGCGGAAGCACCCGCCGTACGGAAGCTTCTCCAACGCTCAAGGGGCATCGCAGCCACGCACATCAGCGCAAACTGGCTCAACATGAAACCGACCAGCCAGGGGAACGCTTTTTGCATGAAGCCGTATGAATGAAGGCCGACCCCTAGCATGTTCACACCGAACCATGAGAAACTGGTCACCACGTTGCCGAACAGCGCCATGATCATTAGGCCGCGCTGTCGGATAAATCCGCCCCAGCGCGCGTGCAGAATGATTGCGCACCAAAGGACGATCAGCACCGCGCCATTTTCCTTCGGGTCCCAACCCCAGAAACGGCCCCACGATTGATCGGCCCAGATTCCGCCGAGCACGGTGCCCACAAAACTGAATAGCGTCGCAAAGCAAACCACGCCATAAGTCATGCGCGCGAGCGAATCGGCCGTTTGTTTTTTCAGCGACCGCGTGAACACGCCGCGCACGATGTAAATCAT
>QHMS01000086.1 GCA_003217895.1 Verrucomicrobiota bacterium | reverse complement strand
GCCGCGGCGAGGCCAATCTAATTCGCAGCTTTTACGGTGTGTTCACGACTACTTGTGGCGCAGGCTTGCTCATCTCAATCTGGGCGCTCACTTTCTGGATTTGAGCTGCCTGCTCTTTAAGCTGGGCCGTCAGAACCTCCATCCCTTTCTGTTGCTGAGCGACGGTGGCCTGCAATTCCTCGACTTTTTTGTGTTCTTTGAGAAACTCATTGAGCAGCATCGCGTTCACCATTTCGTAATGCACGCTTTCAGGCTGGCCTTGAGAATTGCGCGCTACCAGATTAGGGTTCACTTTAGCTACCTCCTCAGCAATCAGGCCAAAAGCGGGCGATTGGGTCCGATCAATATCTTTCTTATAGCGGTAGGTGACTGGTTTAAGCTGATAGACGACTTCGCTGCTCTTGTTCATTGGTTTGATATCCTCTTTGTAACGTCGCGAGGAGCTAAGGTGGCCGAGTAGACCCGTGGTCAAGTCCACGGTCACAACATCGGTGCCACCACCGTTTACTGAGGTATTGTTAATGTTGCGGATATAAGTGTGATTGTTCTCACCGGCAACCCCAGCCACCAAGTGACCAATATAGACATTGCCGCTACCGGTAGCTAAGCCGCCGGCATCCTTACCGATCGCCGTGTTGAAGTTGCCGCTGACATTCTGGTCGAGCGCACCACGGCCAACCGCTGTATTGGCGCCTCCGCCGGTGTCCGACGTGAGTGCCTCGAAACCCACGGCACAGTTGTCGGTACCACTGGTGTCGGCGAGGAGCGCATTTGCGCCGACGGCCGTGTTGCGGTCCGCGGTGTTATAGACGAGCGCATCGGTTCCAACGGCGGTGTTGTTTGAGCCAGCGGTGTTGAGCAACAACGCTGCAGTACCCACTGCGGTATTGGAGTTTCCAGTGTTGAGGATCAGCGCTCCAGCACCAACACCGGTGTTGTAGCTACCGGTGGTAACTGCATGCAGCGCTTCCCAGCCAAGTCCTGTGTTTCCAGCGCCGTTGGTGAGGTGAACCAGGGCATTGCACCCTTCCGCTGTCGTGAAGCCGGGATAACACCCGTCTGGCGCCGGAGCAACGTCCGGAGCTGCCTGCATTTGTGACAGAAACGCAAAGCAGGTAACCACAGACAAGATCGTTGTGCATATTGCTAGACTGCGATTTTTCATAAACTTGATTTTCCTTTCATTGTTTTTGGCCTTCTCTGATTTCCTTAGGACGCCGTAGGTCGCCGCGGCGACCGAAAGCGATTCCCTGGAGAAGTCATTTCCGGCCATTGATGTAGTTGTTGGTTTCCCCCCTTGTCCCAAGGCGCGTTTTGCCAGAAATGCAGGTGCTGTGTCAAGACCAAAATGAAAAAACGCCCAATTTGATCCCAAAATCTTTGACTAACGGATTGCGCGGCGGCCCGGATAATTTTTTTCTTTCCTTTGAATATGCGCCATCCATGTGATTGGCGGTTGCAGTCCGCTACCGGACGGATTCGTTGCGACGAACTTGATTCAATCTTTGTCGCGCATTGAGCGTGGTTCGGACGGCCGGACCAGCCTTTCCATTCTACGCGAATTTTTGCGGAGTTCGAAGAGCTGCTTCAACGCGAGAGAGCTGAGGCTATCGAGCAATCGAAAACGTAAAGGCGTTCGCCGTCACGGCGAACGCCTCTACAGATTCGCCTTGATGCTCGACGCACAAGGCAGATCCCATCCCACAAATTTATTGATTATTCGCGACCTTGGTTTCCGGCTTCTGAACCTCGAGCTGGGCACTCACTTTCTGGATTTGCGCGGCCTGCTCTTTTACTGTTGCCGCAAGGCGGGCAACGGTGTTTTCCAATTCCGTGATTCTCTTTTGCTGTTTTTGGAATTCCCCGCGCGTAGCTTGCGGCTGTGCGGGCTGTGGACTGCGCCCCCTCAGCTTTTTTCCAGGAGCATTGACAAGGTGCGTGCCTAAGTGGCCATCAGTATCGACGTACACGGCGAGGGCGGTGCCCGTATTAACAGCCGCCCCGTAAATGCCCCCGATAAACGTGAGTTCGTACGGCGTTCCGCTGGCAGCAATCCCGCCGATAGAAATGACATTGGTATCGCCGGGAAAACCGGGATCGCCAATATAGAGGTTGTTGGTCACGACACCCGGGTCGGTACCGGCGTTAGCGCCTATCGCGGTGATGTAATCGCCAGTGCTGTTGTTAGAGAGCGCAAACGCGCCGACAGCCGTGTTGTTGGAGCCGGTGCCGTTATGCACCATCGCGTCTGTGCCGACGGCGGTGTTTTGCGTGCCTGCGGTATTGAGCAAAAGCGCTGCAGCGCCAGTGGCCGTATTGGAATCCCCATTGTTGAGAATCAGTGTCCCAGCGCCAACACCGGTGTTGAAGTTGCCGCTGGTGTTCGCAGAGAGCGAATGCCAACCAAGTCCCGTATTTCCAGCGCCGCTGGTAAGTAACTTGAGCGCGTTACACCCTTCTGCTGTCGTGAATCCGGGATAACACCCGTCCGACGGTGGTGGGGGTAATGCGTCTGGAGTTGCCTGTGTCTGTGGTAAAAACGCAAAGCAGGTAACCACGGACAAGACCGATGTGAGTATTGCTAGACTCCGATTTTTCATAAGATTTTTCATAAACTGGATTTTCCTTTCGTTGTTTTAGCCTTCTCTGATTTCCCTGGAGCCGCCTTCGCGGCAACGGCACGCCAGGGAACGCATTTCCGGCCATTTGTTGTTGATTTTGGTTTCGCAGGCTGCCTTGGTTGAAACCCCTGTCTCAATTGTCAGGCGAAACCTTACATAGCAGCTTTTGCCAAAATGCAGATAGCGCGTCAAGAAAGAAATGAATTTGCTTTTGCCGCCGGGAAAGAGCCGGAAGCCGGGATAAACACCGGCGACTACAGTCCGCCACAGATTTCGCAGACGGCGGATTCATCCGGAGGCGAAACGGATTCGCCGCGGCGAACTTGATTCAATCACCGTCGCGGATTAACCGTGCTTCGCGTCATGTTTCGATCATCAGTATCTTCGACCAGCCACGCCCGCAGTGCTACAGCGTCGCAGGGGGGTGAAATACTGCGCGCGCACTGCGCTGCAATTGCCAAGGAGGAAGCTGGACTTCGTGAGGCTGGGGGCAAGGCCGGGCACGAACGCCAGCGCAAGATGAGGCGGCTGCCAGTGCGCGAGCGACTGAGTCATCTGCTCGACAGGGACTCACCGTTTTTCGAAATCGGTCTCTGGGCCGCTTACAAAATGTACGAAGAGTGGGGCAAGATTCCGGCAGCAGGCGTGGTCGCAGGCATTGGGAACATCGAAGGCGTTCCGTGCATGGTTATTGCGAATGACGCAACGGTGAAGGCTGGCGCGTTCTTTCCACAAACAACCAAGAAAGTGATTCGTGCCCAGCGCATCGCGTTTGAATGCGCGCTGCCCATCGTTTACCTGGTCGATTCCGCCGGCGTGTTTCTTCCGATGCAGGACGAAATTTTTCCGGATGAAGATGATTTCGGCCGCATCTTTCGGAATAACTCCGTGATTTCCGCGGCTGGGCTCCCGCAATTTGCCGCAATCATGGGCAACTGCGTCGCTGGCGGTGCGTACCTGCCAGTGCTTTGCGACAAAATCCTGATGACGAAAGGCAGCGGCCTTTATCTCGCTGGCCCGTCACTGGTGAAGGCTGCCATTGGCCAGATTGTCGATGCAGAAGAACTGGGCGGCGCACAAATGCATGCGGAGATAAGCGGGACAGTAGATTTTTTTGAAAAGGACGATCCTTCGTGTCTCAAGCGCCTTCGCTCGTTAGTCGAGTTGCTGCCCGAAGCGAAAGGAGCCAAGGCATCAACGGCATCGAAAGAGCCATCGAAGCCGGCCAAGAATTCCGGCGCGGTTTATGATCTGATCAGCTTCGATGGTCAGAAAAATTATGATGCGCGCGACCTGATTGCTACGGTCATCGACGAAAACTCGATGGACGAATACAAGGCCGACTATGGCAAGACTATCGTAACTGCGTACGCGCGCATCAATCGGCGACCCGTAGGGATCGTTGCCAACCAACGTTTGCAGGTCAGGACCAAGAAAGAGGGAATTCAAATGGGCGGCGTCATTTATTCTGACAGCGCTGATAAGGCGGCGCGTTTTGTAATGGACTGCAATCAAACAGGCTTGCCGATTATCTTTTTCCAGGATGTCACTGGTTTCATGGTGGGGCGCGATGCGGAACAGAGCGGGATCATTCGCAGTGGCGCGAAGTTGGTGAACGCAGTCAGCAATTCCGTCGTGCCGAAGATCACGGTCGTTGTAGGTGGATCATTCGGTGCCGGGAACTACGCCATGTGCGGCAAGGCATATGACCCGCGATTTATCGTTGCCTGGCCGACTGCGCGCTACGCCGTAATGGGCGCGGCTCAGGCGTCCGACACTGTATTTACCATTCTCGCCCGCGCCCGTGAACGAGGCGACAAAAAAGCAACCCACGAAGAACTGGAAGAACTTCGCGACAAGGTGAAACAGAGTTACGAAGAGCAAACCGACATTCGCTACGGCGCCGCTCGTGGCTGGGTGGACGCCATCATTCAGCCGCACGAAACGCGTGACGTCCTGATTCGCTTGTTGGACTATGTCTCGCGGCCCATGCCGAAAGCGCGTTTCCACACCGGAGTCATCCAAGTGTAGGCCCATTCAGCGATTCAATGATTTAGCGATTTAATCAGTTCAGGCTTTAACATTCCAACGCTTCAACCACTTAACGAATCGATGGCTGTCGTCCTGATCGAAAAACAAACGCCGCAAATAACGGTAGTAACTCTCAACAGGCCTGAACGGCGTAACGCGCTTACCATGGAGTTACTCACCGAATTGCAGGCTGCGATCAAAATCGCATCGGAGCAGCTGCACCAGCGCGTGCTCATTCTGCGGGGAGCCGGCGCCGCCTTTTGCACCGGCCTCGATTTAAAGGAAGCAGCTGACCACACAAAGGCACATTCAACCGCAGAGATGGTTGCGAATACATTAATCGCCATCAATCAAACGCGTCTGATCACCATCGCGGCAGTGCATGGCGCGGCCGTCGCAGGCGGAGCCGGCATTATGTCGGCATGCGACTTTGTCGTGGCCGCGCAGCGAACCAAGGTTGGATATCCGGAGGTGCGCCGCGGATTGGTTGCCGGATTGGTTATGACCTTTCTGCGGCGGCAGGTTGGCGAACGAAACATGCGCGAGCTGTTGTTAGGCTCGGAGTTAATCGACGCTGAGCGCGCAAAGGAAATCGGCCTCGTGAACCACGTTGTGGCGCGAGACGATGTAATGAACGAAGCGCAAAAGTTTGCCGAATCGGTTTTGCAAGGCGCGCCCGGCGCATTGGCGCAAACCAAGCGATTGATTGACGAACTGTGGTGGCGTTCAGTGAAGGAAGATGTCGATCTTGCGTTGAAGTATCACCTGCAGGCGCGCGACTCGGACGAAGCCGGCGAAGGCATCGCAGCCTTTAACGAAAAACGTAAAGCAAAGTGGGTGATGTAACGGACGTCCTCGCGCGTGCCTGTAGGCCCGTCTCTGCGCGACGTTAAAAACAGCAAGGAATGACAAAGACGCGGCCAGTCTCATCGCGCAATTGGCGGCCCAGAGTTGGATGGGGCGTGCCCGTAGCATGGTTGACGCTTTGCGCGGTTTGGAGCTCGACCTGGCTTGCAATCAGAGTCGGCTTGCGAGATTTGCCCCCCATTTCGTTTGTAGCCATTCGTTTTCTAATCGCAATCATTGTGTTGCTAGCTGTTTCGATCGGCCGCACTCGATTACTGCCTCTGCGTCGTAGCGATTACGTGGTCCTGGCAGCTACTGGAGTGCTCATGTTCGCTGTGAACTACACCTTGCTATTCTGGGCGGAGCTGCACGTTTCATCCGGCCTTGCTGCTGTGCTCCAGGCGACAATTCCAATCTTCGGCCTGTTCTTTGCGCACTGGATGTTGCCGGATGAACCGCTGCGTTTGCAAAAGCTAGCCGGTGCAATCATCGCGCTCGGCGGCGTGACGCTGATCTGTGGACGGCTGCTTGGTTTCAATGGGCCGCTTGCTTTCTGGGGCGGCATAGGAGTTGTTCTTGGAGCTGCGAGCGCCGCCTACGCCAACGTGGCGGTGAAGGCGCGAGCGATTCAGCTTGCGCCTGCCATGCTGGCTGCGTGGCAGATGATTTTCGGAGTCGCGCCATTGTTGGTTCTTGGGTTTGCTATCGATGGAAACCCAGCGCGCTTTCGCTGGACCGCCATGTCGCTGTTCTGCCTGCTATATCTCGCCGTTATTGGGTCGGCGCTTACGTTTCTACTTCTTTACTGGCTACTGCCGCGGCTAACGGTGGCGCAACTGCAAAGCATCTCACTTATCACGCCTCCCGGCGCAGTCATGCTCGGCTGGTTATTAGGCGGTGAAACCTTTCCAACCTCGTTCCTTTTAGGCGCTGCCTTCGTTCTTACCGGCGTTTGGATGATTTTCCGAAAACGAGCAATGCCGGAGCCACTGATTCAGGAAGGTTAATTAATTCAGACATTCGCCTGCAGCCAAACCGCGATCATATTCTGCGAGTGCACAGCGCCAAAGAGCTTGTCCGGGCAACTTGTTCCACCGGGTCGGTTGTAACTCGGGCGTGACGAGTTTAAGTCTCGACTTTTCGCGACATGTGGCACCAAGGCGGCTATTCTAAACTGTTCGCAGGGTCGACTAATACTCTGCAAAATAGCTAATTGAAGATGCGAACTCTCAGCTTGAACGTGCCGATCGCTTGGTCGTCTCGCTGCCACGCGCGCTTGCTAATTAAGGTCAGCGCAGTGGAGCCTGCGCCCTTCGCCCGAAAGAAAAACCTGTGCTGGCCGCCGGCGCCGGGAGTTGCCTGATCTGGGGGCAAAAACTCGTCGTCCTTTGGTTCCAGTAAGACTTCATCGATGCTGCTGATCGTCCACCTGTAACCGGTTGTCGGATTTTCCTTCAGTTGGATGGTGATTTTTGCGCCGCGCTGCACTTGAGCTGACGCACCGTTATCCTTCTCGCTGAATACGTAATCCGCCACTCCACCACGCCTTCACATATACCGCTCAGTCTTGTTGAAGGATCCGCACAGTCCAGAAATCATCGGCCAGGTTTTTGTCAGGCGACAGGTAGTCGTAAGGCATTGTGAAGTAACCTTTCTGTCCCCAGTCGGTACCCCAGGAATTTCGGATTATAAATCGTTGGGCTGGATTGTCATAACCGACAGCCATTACCGCATGGCCGCCCATCACCTTCTCCTTTGGACCTGGCATGTTTAACACGCCCGACTTTGCCACCGCTCCCGATTCGAAAGCTTCATAAACAGTAAAGCCAAAGACAAAAGGGAATCCTTCTGCCAGGCAGCTGCGCATCTCATCCACCGTGCTGATTCGGTGGTAAGAGTGTATTCGATGCTTTTTCGCTGAGCGATAGCAAGCCGTGGTGGGCTTCTTCGTGAATTTGCTGACCTTGTATGGCCAGTCGGGTTCGGTGCAAACTCCCAGCTTGGCGAGCGACTTAATTCCATCGCGAATAAACGCGCCGCTGTCCTGATTAGTCGTGCCTTCTATCACCCGTTCGTTGTAATAAACGAATAAGCGACTGAGATCGGCAAACGGCGCGCCGTCTTTAATTTCGAGGAACTCGAGTGCGCCGACCAGAGCATTAGCAGTGCAACTACCCAGCTGTCCCTGGTCTTCAACGGGTGAACATTTTGAGCGCATATCGACTTTTGCCGGCGGTGATACCAGCCTCGGTGCGACTGCCGAATAGAAGAAGTCGCGATAGTCGGGCAGATCCGGCAGCCAGCCATACCATTTAGAAGAACGTTTATGTATTTTTGTTGATGTAGCCATATGTAGGTAGGGGTTAGAGATTAAAATTTGAGGTTATCTGAGGCAAAGCCCGCCATCGAAGATTTACCTGCTGGTTTTCGGGAGTCGCCGCCCTAATCCTCGCGAGGTCCTCGCCCCATAACCGCTTTACCGAAAAAGCAGGGAGCTTGTAAAGTAAAAACTGCTCGGAACGCCAGTCCGGACGTCACGCCTTTCAGATGCTCGGTTCGTGACGAAAGTTAAAGCGGCAGCCAAAGAATTGTTTTGAATCAAAGGCAGTACACTCTCATTCTTTACGGCCAGGCGGTGCCCTCCGTATAGCCGAGCGTTTTTAAGACACCGCGGTCGAGACCGCGCAAGATGTAGCGTATCAGATTAAGTGTGCCGTCGGTAAGAAAGTAGGCGCCATGAATGTCCTGAACGTCCGGTTTGAAAAAGCTGGAGCAGTCAACGTCCCAGACATTGTCTGTTGGCGATGACGGATCTGCCAAAGGCGGTCGGTTCGCCAGCCCGGTGCGGCCAAGGCGGCGCATGCCGAAATGTTTTAATCCGGCAGATGCGCCCAAGACGGAATCGCGTCCGCTGTAGAGCGCCGTAATCCGGTACGTGAGGTTTGCTACAGCGTTCCCATCATCGTTATCAGGTGCTCCTTGGTTGAACAAATCGCTGTCAACATCAGCCCCGACCATCACCAGTTGATTGATCAGACTAACGAGTAATGGCTGGTTTTTACGGGTCCAAGCCGCGGCCATCGCTTTTTGCACTACATAGTTGCCCATGCTGTGAGCGATTAGGGACACCTTCGCTCTACAAGCTTTAGCAGGGTTGTCTATCGTTTGCCGCTGTTTGTCGACGAGCCAATCGAAAAGCGCGCTCAACACATCTGTTAAGTCATGAGCGCACAGGCGCGCGTGTGAACGATCAGGCTCATAGCCTAACATGCTGCCGCGCGAGGGCCAGTCATACAGGATACAAAGCCCGAGACTGTCTGGGCCGTCAAAAAGTCTGCCGCAAAAATCCTGATAAAACTGTGTGGCTTTTGCAAACGTTTGATTGTAACCATGAACGAGAATCGTGACGTGACTTTGTTTCTCGTTCTCTGCCGGATCGTGCTCGGGAAATTTGTCCGCGACTGAGACCAGAAGCTTCTGAAAATTGGCCTGAGTAACTTGCCGCCAATTCTTGATGTCAGTGAGCGGTTGCTTATCGCTGACCCAGAAAGTCATACCATCGGTATTGACGTCAGGTCCAGTGCCGCCCTGACTGCGATCACTGATCATCCAATACTTTGGCATCTTGAAGCGCTTTTATCAGATTTGAGATTCGTATTTCAAGACTTCTTTCAACGCTGAAACGCTCCAGTTCATTGCGTTATTCGTTTTCACCGGAGAAAAACCAGCTTAGACTTTATCGAACACGGCGCCGATGTGGCGGAATGGTAGACGCAACGGACTTAAAATCCGTTGGGCCGTAACAGGCCCGTGCCGGTTCGAGTCCGGCCATCGGCAGTATTAATTGCGGAACGAGACTTTCGGATTCCGGATAGATGGAACGCCCACTTTTTATTCCAGTGATTCTCGGAACGGCTCGTCAGGGGAGACAGAGCGAACACGTCGCGCGTTTTGTTTTTGAGCAGAC
>QHMS01000335.1 GCA_003217895.1 Verrucomicrobiota bacterium | reverse complement strand
GCCTGTTCCTTGCACATGCATGACAACAGAAACAGCAACAACGAAAGACCAAACCATACTGGTGTTCTGCTTTTCAGAAAGGAGACGTAGGCCAGTAATGAGGCCAAAGCGAAAAACGTGTACGCGCCGACCTTAAATGAAGCGCTAAGCCAGGCTACCGATTCCACTTGTAGCGTGTTTAGCGCAAACAAAGCCGCTGTAATAAGCGCGTAGTCAAAGCGATTGAAAAGCTTGCGAATAAATTGAAAAACGAGCAGCGTGTTGCCCAGGTGTAGGAGCACACTGACTGTCTTCAGGGCGAGCGCCGAAGCGCCAAATACCTTAAATTCGAGCGCCATGATTAACATGGCGACTGGAAAATACTGATTCCATATAACTGTGGAAAAGAGTGCTTTGATGTTCTCGAAGCTGAGGTTCCGGACCAGATGGCTCTCCAGAATCTGATTGTTATCATCGTAGTTTGTGAACTGGGACTTGAGCACCGGCAAATAAGCGACAAATGTTGCCGCCAAAACGAGACCGAGGCAGAGCAGTTCATTGCGATTCAGTCCACCTTGCCAGCCAGCGGTCTTCAGCGGCGCGGCTGCAATTCTCTGCGCTTTGCCCGATCCTTTTAACTTCTTGCGGGATGTCACTGCTCCCATGTCCCTTCTCTTTTCAAAGTCGGCCGTTGAATGCGGTAACCTCGCGCTCCAAGGAACTCAACTGAACGAATCGCCCGCTGACAGACTGTTGAAAAATACACCGCAGTTGGTTCGGAGTTCCGCCTTCAGGCGGTTTCCGTCGGAGCCGCGTAAACGCGGAACTCCAAACGTGGTCATTGATTCGCGGTTCTGTTTAAGAATCGATCGCCTTGACGGTCCTTAAGCTCGCGCTGATCGTGC
>QHMS01000334.1 GCA_003217895.1 Verrucomicrobiota bacterium | reverse complement strand
GCTCTGGCTTCGTGAGCGCAACGTCCTAATCGATCCTAGTCCCGCACGGAAGATCCGGTTGCATGATGAATTTGGCAGGCAGTCTCAACTGCTCAAAGGCGATCTGTGCGCCTTGCTCGGTAGCTGTGACTACTTCCCTGAGCATGAACCACTGCACCGATCCGTCTGACCCCGTGGCCCTGAGTCCGAAGTCAAAGAAAATGGAATCGTCGGTGGTATCTCCGGCAACTTGCAATCGCCTGACCGTCGCGGAATAGCTGGGCGAATACGGATAATAAGGGACGAAACTGAAGGTCGCCTGCTGCGCGCCTTGAAGGTGTGAACCAACAGCGGTTTGCCCATCCCAAAGCCGGTTGCCACGCACGGCAGCGGTGAGCGTAACCGTCATGACACCTGCAACCTGAGTCCTGGGGTTTACTGCCTCGAACGTGATCGGCTCCGCGTTCAAATCGTGAGAAAACGCATGGTCATTGCCCTTCTGGACGGACGCCTTCTGGACGAAAGCCGGAGAATTGCCCTGCGCAAAAGCCTGAAAAGCACTCAACAGCAGGAACGACGTAAGTGCGAGGATAATGACCGCGGGACGGATTTTCATGATGGCCCTCTTTTCTGTTAGCTTGGATAACAGGATCGCAGTGGCGTGTCAACCACGAATGGACACGAATCTCGCCTCTGAGGCGGGACGAATTTGATGGGACAAACCGCGGATCACACGGATGTTGTTGTAGAGGCGTTTGTGTCAAACGCCTGTTTCGGTGCTTGGCACAAGCACCGCTACAACGCGCGTGCGCCGGCTTGGCGAGGTCCCAACATGACAGGCGTTCGCCGCGGCGAACACCACTTATGTCACCGCAGAGGACACAGAGGTCACGGAGGTTTAGATAGAATGAACAGAATTTTCAGAATCGAGGAAATGGGATTTCCGAGATAGAACACGTCGCGATCGGGTATCGCGCGGGTAGACGGCAACGCAGCTAGGTAGCTGGCGCAAGCACGGGGCCGTGCGAGTGATCAACGTAAAAGCCGCGATGGGTAGCGCCGAGCGAACCGGGAGCCGAGCGAGTTTCAATAGTTTTTTGGTTTTCATTTTGTTGATTCTGTCTTCTCGCTCTGCGCATTTGCGCTCCTGCGGAGAATTGAATCCGTTTGATCCGTGTAATCCGTGGTTTAATCAAAAGAGAAAGTCACCCCGATTTGCGAAAAGAAAAAAGTTCAGTTCTTCAGGTGGAACGCGTTGTCCCTTGGCCCGCCGTAGCTCTCAGCGAAGGCGGCTCAACGCGTTGTCAGACGCCCCACAGGGGCGTGGCTACAACATTTACGAAACCGCTATAGAACCAATGTCATTAAGGGGACAGAAAATCCGGAGCCACTGAGGGGAGTGGCTCCGGTAGCTGCTTTTCTGTCTGGGCAAGAGGCTACTACTTCGTCTTGAACAAAGCCTGAATGTACGAACCATCAATCGTGGTCACTCTAACCACATAGCA